>JAJRYW010000058.1 GCA_024275555.1 Calditrichota bacterium
CGCTTCATCCGGGGAGGCCGGTGGAGACGGCTGTTCAAAATCTTCCGGCTCCGCCCGGGCGGTTTTCGCTCCGGGTTCCTCTTCCGCCGGCTGAGGATGTTCCCGTTGATCCGGCCCGGGAACTGCCCCGGCTTCTTCCGGCGATTCCGGAACCTCTGTATTGCCGCCCTGTTCGGCTGCCGGAGCGCTGCTCATCTCCGAGTCGGGCTGTGCACGAGCTTCTTCGGCCGTCTCCCGGGCAACTTCCTCCTGCCCGGGCTTGGGCTGCTGCGCCGCATCGTATGTTTCTTCACCGGTAGTATCCTCTTTCGCAATTTCCGGTGCGGCGGTTTTGCCGCCCTCTTCCCGGGAGTGCTCTTCGCTCTCCGAGACCGGCTTCGGCGGCGAGCTTTCCTGTGCCGCAACCCCTGTGTTGGCTTCTTTTAGCCACTCTGATAAGCACATCTCCTCCGGCGCATTGAGCACTTTAAGCTGTTGGGCATTGCCGAGGTTAAGCAAAAACTCCGAGGGTAATTCGTCCATTTCCGGGGCCAGGATGATGGGAAAAATATGGGTCTGCCGGGTGTTTTTTAAAATGTCCGGAAGCGCTTCCTGGTAACCGATAACCCCGCCTAAATCCAGGATAACTACCTGGGCAAGCCGAATGAGCAGTTGTAAATGCTGCTCAGACTCCGGGGAGCTTTTCGCCTGGAAGCGGCAGTAGATCGGCTGGAAGCGGTTGGCTTGCAGTTCCGCTTTAACCTTTTGGGTCAGGATGGCCCGATCGGCGGAAAAGCTGCCTAAAAAAAGGGCGCATCGACCCAGCCGGGGAGCGAGGCTCTCCAGGTTTTCCGGCCCGTAGATCAGGGAATAGAGCAAAGACGCGATTACAAAATCATCGCAGGATAGCATGGGTTCATGTTCCGGGGAAATAATCAGGTTCTCCTGCCGGGCGCCGGTCACTTTTACTTCCAGGGAGCTTACCCCGGCAACATTGGCCTGGCTTAAATTGGCTTCGCTCAGGTCGGTTCCGATCAGCATGGCTTCGGCGAGATTGGCGCCGGTTAAATTTGCCCGGGTTAAGGTTGCCCCGCTCAAATCGGCGTTTCGTAAATCCGCCTGGTAGAGCACCGTTTCGGGAAGATTGGCATCAAACAGTTCGGCTCCGTTCAGCCGGGCCTGGTAAAGGTTGGCGCGGGTCATATTGGTTCGGGAAAGTTTACCCTGGGTTAAATCACAGTTGCTTAAATAAGCGCGGCTCAGGTCGGCCCCATTCAGGCGCACCTGGCGCAGGTTGGCCCGGGTAAAAGTAGCCCGGGCCAACATTGCCTGGCTCAAATCCGCCATGCTTAAGTTCGCTTTGGTCAGGTCCGCTTCGTAGAGGTTGGCTTCCCGGAGCAAGGCCTGGTGAAGGTAGCTTTTGGATAAAACGGCATTGGATAAATTGGCCCGATCCAGATTGGCGGCGTGCAAATAAGCCCCGGTAAGATCGGCCTGGCGAAGATTGGCCTCGGTTAAGCGGGTGTGGCGCAGGTTAGCCTGGTTCAACTGACTATTGCCCAGGTTTGCCCCGCTTAGCTCGGCGTCCTGAAGATTGGTTTCCCGGAAGTTGAAATCAGAGAGGTCTTACCCGGCCAGTTGCGCCCCGCTCAAATCCGGTTTAATATCCGGGTTCTTGGAGCGCCAGCGATTCCAAAAATCGCGGCCGTTGGCTAAATATTCAAGGTGGGAAGGTTTTGCCATGATCTGTTGTTCCTGAGTGTTCCGTTAAAAATGATGGGCTTACCCGGATTGCTGCTGCCCGGGTTTCGGAAACCGCTCCAGCCGGGTAATCCGCCTGGCCTGATTGATATGGCGCACCTGGTGTTCCACCAGCAGCCAAAATGCTTCTCCCAGGGAAAAACGCATCAGGCGGGTAACCGGCGAGGTGCACTTGATATGATTGAGATCGGCGCCGTCCACCCGGCGCATTAAGTTGAACATCTCTTCCCGGACGGCTAAAAAGTGATCAAAAACCTGTTGCGGCGCTTCATTCTGCCCGGGTTTGAATATCGAAAAAGTTTTCAGCCGCAGCGAGGATTCCCCGACCAGTTTCTGAATAAAGAAGCGTGCGAAAAGGCCGGGAGTAAAAGGGGGAATGATCTCTACCGGCTGCGGTTTTTTTTGCTGAATAGCCTGCTCGATCTGCCGATGATAGGCCGCCCCGGTGCTGTTCAGGTGGTCGATACACTCGCTGATGCTCCAGCGCTCTGCCGCCGGTCGCCAGGTGAGTTGCTCCGGCGTGTAATTGGCGAAAAGCGCCTCAACCTCGCGCAGGTTGGCCCGGGCCCGGGCGTGCAGCCTGGCCAGATGCGGATCGCGCAAGATTATCCTCTCTGTTTTCGGCCGGGTTTCTTGAGCGGTTGTTTTTGCCATTGCGACCTTTATGTTGGTAATGCCAATCACATGCTGAACTTAATTTGACGCAGAATATCGCTGATCCCGGCAGATTTTCGCTGAAGGGAGTATGCCGGGATTTAATCGAAATGACCGTTTTTGTTTTAAAACAATACTCAGCATTTTTTCAGCCTCTCTCAGCGTTTTTCAGCGTCAAATTTTCACCTCGTGATTCGTACTCGTAGCGGCCCTGCGCCGCTGCCGTTAAAAAGTTAATATCTTTAACTCTCCGGAATGCGAATGACTTAGCCCCTTTCGGGGTCTCAATCGACTCCCGGCCGGCCGGGATTGTCGATTTGTTCTGTCGAAGACACCCCGGCCGGCCGGGGACCGAAGTGTGCAAAAGTACTTAGAACCTTTTAGCATGTCGATGCGAATCCACTCAATGTACCACCATCATGAGTAATTTGAGTTGCGCCCCGTCAAAACCGGCTAACCGGGAAGACGATTCCCAGGAGCAGTTTGATGCTGCTGGTTTTCCGGGTGAATTTATCCGGCGAGGCGGGGTCTTTGTCGATGTTGATAATTCCCACGCCGTATTGCGCTTCAATTACAATCGTATTTTCCAGGAGAGGGAATTGAAATCCTGCTCCGAAATTTACCCCTAAATCAATGTTCCTGTAGGTGTCAAGCCTGACTATACCGGGCTCATTGTACAGATCAATTTCCGAATTGAGCAGAACCGCCAGGTTCGGGCCGAATACCACAAAAGGATGGGGCTGGTCTTCGGTGAGGGTGTAATGGATCATCACCGGGAGATTAAAATAGGACAGGGTAATTTTTCCAATTTCCTCGCCGTCAATTTTAACCTTACTCCCCTGGATCAGAAACATGGGCTCTAACTGGATCGATGAGGGCCCCGGCATTCCAATCGAGAATATTGCCCCTAAGCCGTAGGCGGTGCGGTAGGGGTAGCTTTGGTTCTCTATATCCTGATTATCAATCTTAACACTCATCCCGGCAAAATTAAGCCCCCCCAGAAAACCGAAATTGTTTTGAGCGAACAGATTCCCGCCCGGGATTACTATGCTGCTTATTAAAATAAAAAGGATAGAACGCATGCCTCTACCTGCGACTTTTGTATGAACGGATTGGTTGGTACAAGGTTAATTATAGCAAGTGATTGTACGGAAAGAAACAGAAAACTACTTCTGTGCGATAAGTTTTACGAAGCGTTTGGGGCGCTTCAGCCCCGCTTGTCGACGGTGATGTTTTCGGGAGAGCCAGGCGATGATCCCCGGTTGGCCGGGATGTTGATCGAGTCCCCGCAAGCGGCTAAGAGGCGCGCTGCTGGCTGGGCCGGACGTCTGCTTCGACAGGGATTGGTTGTACTTCCTGCTCATCCGGGATATCGATAGAAATATTCTGGCTTTCCATGACCGGTTCCTGCGCTTCCGCGGGTTTCTCCGGAAACAGTTTCTGGGCCAGGGGCAGCACCAGGAAAAAGACGAACAGGAGCGCCAAGACCCAGGTCGGGGGTTGTAAAATATAACCCAGGTAGGCCAGGGTGTAATAGCGGGGCGCCCGTCCAACCACCAGGGCGACCTCGTATCTCCATAAGGGGTAGCCCCCGGCAACCGAGAGGAATTTAAAGGGATAGAACGGCACCGGCGAGAATCCGGCCACAACCAGGAACCAAAAGGGCGACTTTTTAAAATAGGTCATTAGCTTCTGGAACAGGCGTTTATTCTCTAATTTGGGCCGCAGCGATTTATGGTGCAGCAAGGGTAGCAGCAGCCAATAATCGAACAAGCCTGCCAGGGTGCAGCCGATGGTTGCCGCTAGGGTGATTTGCCAGGCCGGGAAAAACTTGGCGGTGTACAGCAAGGCCGGCTCGTGGGCAAACGGAGAAATAAGCATGTGCGAGGGAATGGAGTAGAGGCCGAAGATAATCAGCTTATGTTTTTCGGGGAGCCAGTCCAATAAAAGGCAGCCGGCCAGCACTACGGCGCTGGCCAGAACCAGGAGGTGCTTCCATTTTAATTTGCGCTGTTCCGGGCGTATTTTAATCTTCATCATAGCAGTTTCAGTTTATCCACACAGTTCTTACAGGCAATCGGAAATATAGTCACGTTTTTTTTTCGACCAAATATTAAGAAATAAAAGTCATTTAATGAGTAACGAGTAACGAATATCGAGAACAAGTAACAATTAACAAGTAACGAGTATTGTGTAGTTTTGGTTCAATTTTTCTGGCTGTCGGTTTTTTTTGTAATGATTCAAGTTGATATCCATTAAAAAGCCATTCCGAAAATCGGCATGTTGAACTCGAAGCCGGGCGAAGCGCTCAATTTTTCGGAAGGCGTCAATAACACCTCCGTAGTAAAAAAGAGCATCGACAGAAAACCTACCCGGCCGACAAATCCCCCGGCGCGGGGCAGGAACATGAACTCCCGGCGTGTGTTGAAAAACGAGAAACCTACGCCGCCGCGGTAGGTCATCCGGCTTTCACCGATCATCAGGCCGCGTTGCATTTCTATGTAGCTGAACTTCTCTTCCGGATCACGTGTTTTCCTGAAAAACGGCTGCTGCGCCGCCACGGATATGTTGATAAACCCCTCTTCAGTAAAAACTCCGCTGCAGAATTTTCCGGCGATGGATTCAATCCCGTTATGAAAGCCGAAATTCAGTCTGCCCCCGAAGCCCAGGTAAAAAACGGCGGTCTTGTTCTGGGCGGCCAAAGGCAGCAAGGTTGCCAGTGCAATCCAATACAATCCCTTGAACTTTGACAGGTGAATTTTCCCAAGATTGTAGGATAGTGAATAAGTTTTGCATTGGTTTGCACCGATTCTGTTTACATCCAATATTAATTCCCCCAGGAAAATTGATTGGGTCGCACGGGGATGGGGAGCGCTAACTCGACGCCCATGGTTTCGTCCACTTTTCCGGATGGCGTCATCACAAAATCATAGGTAAAGAATGCCAGACTTCCGGCAAAAAAGCTAACCCGCGGCAATGGTTTGAGGGAGTTTATCTTCTTGAAAAAACTAAGACCTACACCGCCGCCAAACGCGACTGGGGCGCCGGCATAAAAATTCCCGTACTGAAGTTCCATAAAAACAAACCTATGTTCCCGGGAATGAGTTTTTTTCAAGAAAGGTTCCTGTGCAGCCACGGTGAGGTTTACGAAGGACTGATCAGCGTAAAATCCAAAACTGACTTTACCGCCAATACTTTGGATGCCATGCTGGAAATTAAAATTTATTCGAATCCCGGGACTGATGTAGTAGATGACGTCAGAACTCTGAGCGGAAAGAGGCAAGAGCAAGAGCAGTATTCTCCAGGGCAGTCCCCAGCGATGCAACATAGACATTTTCCTCAACTGTATCCTCATCGCCTGGGATATACCAAAGTCATGCCATTTTTGATGCGCAGTCGTCTTCGGAGAAGAATGCAGCCGATCCTCAATACCGGCAGGTAAAGATTTACGACTGAAGAGTAAAACGTGAAGCGTGAAAGGGGAGATATACAAAGTGTTGCGTATTGCGTATTTCGTGGGTAGCTTTCGTTCCGCAATCCGCAATCCGCAATCCGCAATCCGCAATCCGCAATCCGCAATCCGCAATCCGCAATCCGCAATCCGGATCACTTCGTCAAACTCCACCAAACTCTTGACGAATTCGACAGAATCGCCGAACACATCAGGGGCGCTTGATACCAAATTTTTGCATTTTATAACGAACGGTGCGCTCGGAGATGCCCAGTTCCCGGGCGGCGGCGGATTGATTCCAGCGATTGCGGGAGAGCGCTTCTTCCAGCATGGCTTTCTCGTAGTTGTCTTTGCGGTTGCGGATGGTCTGTTCCGCCGGGTCCTCCGCGAAGGGGAACGCCGGTGTTGCCCCGGGCCGGAATTCTGCCGGCAGAAGTTCTACGGGAATGTAGTCGGTCTGTTCATCAGCCAGGATGACCAGGCGTTCCATAATGTTTTCCAACTCGCGAATATTCCCCGGCCAGGAGTAGGCTTCCAGGCGGGCCATGGTCTCCGGTTTAAATCCTTTAATTTGTTTGCCGTGCCGTGCCGCCATCTTTTTCAAAAAATGGTTGGCCAGGATGGGGATGTCGCCTTGCCGTTCCCGCAGCGGCGGAAGGGTAATGGCAACTACATTGAGCCGGTAGTAAAGATCCTGACGGAAAGCCCCTTTTTCCAGGTGTTCCCTCAGGTTGTTGCTGGCCGCAGAAATGATGCGCACATCCACCTTCTTTACCTGGGTGCTGCCCAGGGGGCGGATTTCCCCTTCCTGGAGGGCGCGGAGAAACTTGCTCTGCACCTCCAGGGGCATGTTGACAATTTCGTCCAAAAACAAGGTCCCCCCATCGGCTGCCTCGAACAGTCCTTTTTTATCCTTATGCGCCCCGGTAAAAGCTCCTTTAACGTAGCCGAATAATTCGCCTTCCAGGAGGTTGGCCGGAAGCGCGCCGCAATCCACCGCCACAAAGGGGCGGGTTTTGCGCGGGCCGTTGTAATGGATAATCTTGGCGACTAACTCTTTGCCGGTGCCGCTTTCGCCTTCCAGCAGCGCCCGGGCGTCGGTGGGGATGACCCGTTCCAGCAGGGAAAAGACCGCCCGGATTTGGGGACTTTTGCCGATGATGCCGTGGTAATCATATTTTTCCTGCACTTCCCGGCGCAACCGCTCCGTTTCGGAAAAAAGTTCCTCATGCAGTTTGGCGTTGTGAATCAATTGGGCGAAGATGGTTGCCAGCAGGGAGAGCAGGCCCAGGTGAGCTTCCTCGAAGGCCGGTTTGTCCTGCAAGCGAATTAAATTTAACGCGCCGATGACTTCTCCGTGCAAAACCATAGGGATGCTGAGGGCGGAATGAATCTCCCGGTATTTGGGGTTGGCCGGGGCCGCGCCAAGCAGGGCGGGAATGTCGGAAGTCAACAGCGGCGTGCGCTGCCGGCTGACCCAGCCGGCCAGCATCATATTCAGGAAGTGATCCAGGTGGGCCGCACTTTCTCCCTGGCGAATCAGGGTGCGGGCCTCGCCGGCGCCGCTGGGATCGAGCAGCAGCACCGATCCCTGGTCGGCCTCGGTCAGGGCAATGGCTTCCCGGGTGATCAGCTCGATCAAATCATCCACATGCAAGTCGGAGCGCACTGCCTCGATCACTCTCTGAAGCCGTTGATAATCCGTTACCAGTTTTTGTAAACGTTCATTTTCGCGGCGAAGCGTGTGCAATTGATTCTCTGTCATCACCTCAAGACCCTTGTTTTGGTGTCATGTTTTGGGATCGAAGTTAAAATACAGTCAACCCAGTTCAATTTGCCATATTTTTTTGGATTTGATTTTGGGGCGGCTCTGAACAATATTCATAGTTCTTATAAATTGAGCGACACACCTACCAATCGGAGAAAGTGAATGACAGCAAAAACATCCAACGGCCTTCCCCGCGAAGAGATTCATCGATTTACTTTGAAAAACGGGTTAACAGTAGTGATGATGAAGACCGGCGTTGCCCCGGTCGTCGCGGTGGAAATCTGGTATAAAGTGGGATCCAAAAATGAGCAGCCCGGCAAAAGCGGTTTTGCCCATCTGTTCGAGCACATGATGTTCGAAGGCTCGGCCAATGTGGGCAAGAGCGAACACATGAAGCTGATCAGCGATGTGGGGGGAACCATGAACGGGACCACCAGTAAAGATCGCACCAATTATTATGAGGTGGTTCCGGCCAACCAACTGCGGCTGGCCCTCTGGCTGGAAGCGGACCGGATGCGCGCCCTGGCGGTCACCGAAGAGAATTTTGAAAACCAGCGCGCCACGGTCAAAGAAGAGCGGCGCCTGCGGGTGGATAACGCGCCCTATGCGGCGGTCTTTTACGAAAAACTGGATGAACTGGTCTATGAAAACTGGGCTTACAAACATTCCGTGATCGGCTCGATGGCCGACCTGGATAAAGCCACCGTGGAAGACATCATCAAATTTCATGACACGTATTATAAGCCCAACAACGCGGTTCTGGCGGTGGTGGGAGATATTGATGTCGATGCCGCCCTGGCGCTGGTAAAGGAATATTTTGAAGATATCCCCGCCGGCGAGCCGCCCCCGGATGTTGATTTGAGCGAGCCGCCCCAGCCGGCGCAGAAACGCATGGTCTGGAAAGACCCCTTTGCCCCGTTGCCGGGCTTTGTGTGCGCTTTTCATATTCCCGCCCACGGGGAGAAAGACACCTACGCGATGGAGATCATCGAAAAAATGCTCTTTGACGGGCAAAGCTCCCGCCTTTACCGGCGTTTTATCGAGCAGGATCAGTCGCTGCTGCACATCTACGGCGGGGTGGATTCCAAAATGGGGCCGGGGATTTTCTACTTTTTCGGTCAGCTTAAAGAAGGAAAAAAAATGGCCGAGGTGGAAGCAGCTTATTTCGAGGAACTGGTGAAACTCCGGGAACAGGAGTTGTCGGAAGAGGAATTGCAAAAAGTAAAAAACCAGTTCAAATCGGATTTTATTTCCAAGTTTAGCCGGGTCAACTACAAGGCCAACCTGCTCTGCTTCTACACGGTTTGCTTTGATGACCCCGAGCTGATTTTCAGCGAAATCAACCGTTACCTGGCCCTGACCCCGGCGGATATCCGGGCGGCCGCGCAGCGCCATTTCCGGACGGAAAACAGCAGCGTTATTGAGATTTATCCGGAAACGCAGTAAAAAAGCATGTCATTCCGGCGGAAGCCGGAATCCCCTCTTTTCCCCTGCTAACCCCCGTTTCCGGCATAGCGTCCTAGCTGATATTGATTGTTCCCCCTTGCCCTTTAACCCCCCATTGCCTAATTTGGAAAAAACCATTCCCGGAGAATTGGCATGAACAACAACCCTGTTTTGGCGAGAAGTATTCTGTGGTCATTCATTTTCTTTGCCTTTGTCTCCTGGCCGGCGGCTTTGCAGGCCGGCTGGCCCACCACGCCGGATTCCGCCCTCTTTGTAGACTTTGGCTTATACCCCTACCTGGCGGTGGATGAGCACGACCAATCCATTACCGTAGTTTACATAGCCGAGGCCAACCGCCTGCTGGCCAAAAAATACGACCGCTACGGCGACCCCCTGTGGGGCGGCAACGCGGTGGTGCTGGCCGACACCACCCGCCTCTTTGGCGTAGACCTTTCCAACCTGGGCAACCAGTGGGGGGCGGTGGTAAGCGACGACAGCGGCGGGGCCATTGTCTGCTGGGAAGACTTCCGCCACGCCAGTTTTGACGGCGGGCTTCCCCTGAACAACGAGATTTACCTCCAGCGCGTAGATGTAAACGGGCAGGTGCGCTATGGAACCAACGGCAGGCGCATTAGCACCCCGGCCAGCGAGGGTTGGCATGAGTTGGGAGATATGAAACCGGATTACCATGGCGGGTTTGTGGTGGGGTATTATGGCGATACCACCATGTATGCCGGCGCTTTAAAACGGTTCAATATTAATGGCAATTTAATGTGGGAAAGATATTTCCGGGAAGGCTTTAACCTGGATGTGAATGCGACTGATATTGATGGGAATATATTTGTCAGTTACGGAGGCGCTTTTGGGCAACCCAATCGCCGCATGAAATTGAACCTGAATGGTGATTTCTTATGGCCGGATACGCTTGATGGGAAAATTCCTGGTTCAAAATTGTACCGGGGAGGAGGTGCTTTTTCTGACGGGCAGGGTGGTGCAATTGGAGTTGGAGATTTGCGATTGAAGATCAACCGGGTAGATTCGACCGGCCAGTATGTGTTTGGCCCGAATTGGATTGATCTGGGTGGAGGGCAGCAAGTTATCATTGGTTATGCACCAGATGGTGTTGGTGGGATTTACGTCGCGTGGATTAATAATGGGTCAAGGCTACAGAGAGTAACTGCCAATGGGAGTATTTCATTTATTCAAGGCGGTCTTATCATTGTTCCTGATTCACTGTCCGGGTTTAATTTCATTGTTCCTGACGAAGAAAATGGAGTCGTTTTCTTGGGTGTCGATAAACGAAACCAACCGATAAACTCACTTTATGCACAAAGAGTAGACAGTACCGGTCAACTCCTATGGGATAGTACCGGAATTGAGTTTCACTCGAGCTCTCAAAACCTTTTCTTTGCTAATTCTGCCCGATCTTTTTATCCCGATAAACGTGGAGGCGCTGTGTATGTTTGGGTACAACAAGCAGCCGGTTTCGGCGCCCGGGTGATGTTGAAGCAAATATCTCACAACGGAATATTAGGGGAGGTGATTACGTCTTTACAAGAAAAAAGAAACGGGGCTAAAAAGTTTAAAGATATTACGCTGAATTCAATATTTCCCAATCCCTTTAATGGTTTGACTACTATAGAATTTAGCATCAATGAATCTGGACATGTTAGAGTTGAGGTATATGATATTCTTGGGAAAATGATAAATACGTTGATAGATCACCGTCTTTATCCCAACACCTATAGAGTTAAATGGAATGGAACCAGCAATAGCGGTGAAAGTGTTAACAGCGGGATATACTTTTGCAGACTGTCTGTTGACACTAAGAATGCGATTATCCAAAAACTGGTTTTTATCAAATAACTTGACTAACGTTCAGGAGGTGTGTGATGAAACCGTCTTTAAAGATTGTTGCAATTTGGATTGTATGTTTCTTTGTTTTGATTTTCGCCAGCCAAGCCATTGCTCAAACCGAAGATGAATTACACTGCTATTTTTCGGAGGATACAACAGAATCGATACTTGAATCTATCCCGGTTTTGCAGGATACCTCTTTGCGAACTGCCGTACTATTTGTGCAATTTGCCGATTGGGAAACCAATATTCGTGCCAGGGGGAGTGTGGGATGGGAGAGTTCTACCAATCCCGATTCATTCAAATTTGATAAATACCGCTACCATCATTTCTGGGATATGTATTTCTCGAAAAGTTCCTACTCTGACGACCCTAATAGTCCCCCTGCAATTCATCCAGATCATGAATCTCATAGCATCCGCGTCTACGGCTCCTTCCGCGACTACTGGTGGGAGGTGAGCCACAAAAACCTGGCGATCAAACCGGCGGTGACCCACCCGGATTCCACCCAGTTAGACACTGCCAGTATTTTCTACAGCGGCATCATCAACAACTACAACCCGGCAGACAGCAGCATTATCTGGGTTACTTTAGACAAACCACTCGCTGACTACTACTCCGATCCCAATGATACCCTTCACACGAATCCTTTCTGGATTATGCCTGCTGCTCTCGCCAAGGCATACACTTTATGATTCCCTTTTATCAACCGTTCGCCGGATTAAGCGGAAGCAAAAGCGGTCCTGGAACGCCTGTACTATCTTCTGGAAAGCGAGGGGCGATTTGGGAAATCGAGGCCGGGTAAAGGCGCTTATACATTACCCAATTTACAAATACAGCAAATAAGGTTTACGGAATACCAGCGGGAATCCGAGCGGCTTTTAAGCAAGGTGTTCGGGTCAAGAAGTTGGCAAAGCATTTCGGGCATCCCGCAAAAATTTGCCCTTTCTCAGAACTATCCTAACCCCTTCAACCCTGTCACAACAAATTCCTTTTCCCTGCCCTCAGCCGGCAAGGTGCGCATCGACATTTTCAACATCCTGGGCCAGCGGGTCAAAACACTGCTCAACCGCCGCACCCCGGCGGGATCGCACCAATTATGTGGAACGGCCGGGATGAGGCGGGCACTCCGGTTGCCAGCGGGCTTTATATTTACCGCATCAAAGCAGAAACTAACAGGCAAGTTTTTTTGCAGGCAAAAAAGATGATTCTACTGAAGTAATCTGCAAAACTAATGGAGCAGGCGCGGATAATTCTGTATATTCGCGGAATCGATTCAACAAATGACAACGCTAAAGCGAAGGAAAATTGTCTTGAAAAATAAAATCACCCCACCCATTGATGATCATCTGATTCAATTTCAATTTCCGGATGTGCAGGAATTCCATCTGGACAACGGCCTGGAAGTGCTGGTGATAGAGCGGCGCGAGCTTCCCAAGGTGTACTTCCGGGTGGGCGTGAAGTTTGGGGAAGCCATGGACCCGCCCGCCCGGGAAGGCGCGGTGGAACTGATGGCCCGGCTGATCAAAAAAGGCACCGAAAAACGCAGTTTCGCGGAAATCAGCGAGGCTATCGATTTTATGGGCGGCGCAATTGACGCCGCTTCCGGCAAAGACGACTTTTACTTTTACGGCGATTTTTTAAGCGAATACGCCCGGGACGGATTCGAACTGCTGGGCGAAATTATGCAGTTCCCCACCTTTCCCATCCAGGAGATGACCAAGGAGCGCAGTAAGCTTTTAGGCGACCTGGAGAATGAAAAGAGTTCCCCGGCTTTTTTAGCGCACCGCCAGATGGATCAGGCTCTTTTTGGCCGTCACCCTTACGCCCGCTATAAGACCGCAGAGAGTTTGCTGCACCTGACCCGGGAAACCTTGCTGGAACTGCATCAGTCTTATTTCCGGCCCGATATAACCTACCTGGTTTTTGCCGGCGACATTGATGCGGCAACCGCCCGGGCCTGGGCGGAGGAGGTGATGGGCGAGTGGAGCGGCGCGGCGCAGCCAACCGGGATCGCGGCGCCGGAAGCACCGGGGCAGCCGGGGATTTACCTGGTGCATCGGCCCAATTCCCAGCAGTGCAACCTGCTGTTCGGCAATATGCTTTTCCCGGCGGTGCACCCGGATTATGAAAAAGCGCTGGTAGCCAATAAAATCCTGGGCGGCGGGGCCAGCGGACGTCTTTTTTTAACCCTGCGGGAAGAGAAAGGCTACACCTATGGCGCTTATAGTTCCCTGGATACTTTCCATCGCACCGGGGCCTGGATTGCCAGTGCGGAAGTAAGCCCGGAGGTGTTGGGGGATGCAATTGATTGCTTTTATGAGCAGTTTAAAACCTTCCGGGAAACTTTGCCTGATGAAGAAGAATTGCGCAACGCCAAACGGTATTTGATGGGAGTTTTCCCGCTGAAAAATGAGACCCCGGCCGCCATTGCCTCGTTGACCCTGACCAGCAAGCTGGACGGACGCAATCCCGATTACTGGAATGAGCATTTGCAGAAGATCGACCGGGTGCAGGCTGAGGATGTGCGGCAAATTGCCCAACGGTATCTCATTCCGGATCATCAGCAGTTAGTGGTGGTAGGCGACGCCGAGCAGGTGGGTAATGATCTGTCCCGTTTTGGCAAAGTAACTGTGGTGGATCTGGATGGGAAACAATTGTAAGGCGGTTGATTTTAATGGCCGGGGAACTTTAAAGATGTTATCCACGAATTTCACGAATTGGCACGAAGAGGTAATGGTAGGGGCATGCTTTAGCTTGCGCATTCATCCGCAGTCTGAAGCCTGTGTTTACATCCCGTTTTATGGGGGCGATTACCGAGGGATAATCGAACGTAGCGTTTTTGCGCAGTCTAAAGCCTGTGTTTACATCCCGTTTTATCGGGGCGGCTACCGTGGGACAATCGAACGCCGTCTGGAGCCTGTGTTTATATCCCATTTTATCGGGGCGGCTATCGTGGGGTGTTGATTGGGAAGGATCGTCTGTTGGTGTCACAAAAATGTTTTGTTGAGAATCTTATCGTGTTGAAAAAAATAGCATTTAACCTGATTCTAATCATTTTCTTTCCGCTTCTGACTCATGGGCAACCTGATGGTTTGTTGGCCGAGATTGAGGCGCAGGTTCACACCGGCATTGAACAAACCCTGCGGAATGATTTTGTTGGCGCAGAAAGCACTTTTACCCGGTTGATAAACCGGTATCCGGAGCGGCCCTGCGGATATTTTTATTTGGCCGCTACTTACCAGGCGGAAATTCTGGACGCTGAGGATTATCGCGAGCTTCCCCGGTTTAAGAAATTGATGGATACGGCTATTCAAAAAGCAGAGGCGCTGCGTTCTGAGGAGCCTCCCACCCCGTGGGTGTATTTTATGGAAGGGAGCGCCTATCTCTACAAAAGTTTTATGGACAGTAAAACCGGCCGAATATGGGGCGCTTACCGCAATGCGCTCCGGGGAGTAGACCGGCTTAATAAAGCCATCGGGATGGATTCCACTTTTTACGACGCTTACCTGGGCGTGGGCAGCTACCGCTACTGGAAGAGCCGCAAAGCCAAGTCGCTAACCTGGCTGCCCTTCTTAAAAGATGAACGGGAACAGGGATTGCGCATGGTACGCACGGCCATTGAGAAAGGCAGCCTGGTTAAATACGTGGGCAAGGACCAACTGGCCTGGATAGAAATTGACCGGGGAAACTGGGAAGAGGCCCTGGCGCTGGCGCTGGAAAACCACCGCCGCTACCCGGAAAGCCGCTTTTTTATGTGGACGCTGACCGAGATTTATTACAAATCCCAAAAATGGAAAGAAGCTATGCAATGGTATCAGCGGCTTTTAAAAATTGTGCGTGCCTTACCGGAAAATAATCATTATAATGAGGCAACCTGTCTGCTGCGAATTGCTGAAATATATGCACACTTTGGCGACTATCGCACCGCGCGTTTGTACTGTCAGGAACTGTTGCAGCTTCATTTTGATAAGGATGTGCGTAAGCGAGTTAAGAAGAAAATTGAGCAGGCAAAGCAATTGAAAAAGCGTTGTGAGAAGAAGTTGGCCGGGTAGAAATTCCCCGCATGGTTCTTTGGAGGCCTCTTTATCATCCCTGTCCATCTCGGTAATGTCGTTTAATTCAATAGAGACACAGATTTAGACAGTATTTAGTTTTTCATTCGCGTTCTGCGGATAAAAATCACAAAAAAAATCTTTTTTTTGAAGATTTTTTTGTTTTATTATTTGGGCATTTTTGCGGTTCGGGTGCATATTAGCCGCGCTGATTCCCGCGCCTGTGATTACAAGAATGTGTATTAATCGCACCTGGCGGCCGGAGGGCCGATCTAAAGGGGGTTGGGACGCTACAGGAGTTAGGACAGACCTGCAAATAATCCGGGATGGGAACGATTCATTGAAACTGAAGAGGTCTTAGGGAATTATGGGGAAAATTCTCGCCGTTGCAAACCAGAAGGGCGGGGTCGGGAAAACCACTACCGCCGTCAATTTAACATCCTGCCTGGCCGTTGCCGAACGCAGTGTGCTGTTGGTCGACACCGATCCGCAAGCCAATGCCACCTCCGGGCTGGGAATCGATACTCGTGATGTGGAAAAAAGTATTTACGATGTGTTTACCAATCAGGAATCCATCGAAAATGTGATTATCTCTACCAAAGTTCCCAACCTCCACCTGGTACCCTCGCACATCAATTTGGTGGGGACGGAGGTGGAGCTGGTGCAGGTAATTGCCCGGGAAAAGATTCTGTTGGAAGCGTTGCGGCCCGTCAAAGATAAATACGATTATATCTTTATCGATTGCCCGCCTTCTTTGGGCATCCTGACCTTGAACTCATTGACCGCCGCAGACAGTGTGCTGATTCCTATCCAGTGCGAGTATTACGCCCTGGAAGGACTCAGTAAGCTGTTGAATACGGTGAAGTTGGTTCAAAAACATCTGAACCGGAAATTGACTATTTACGGGGTTTTATTGACCATGTACGACGCCCGTCTTAATCTCTGCAACCAGGTGGAGAAGGAAGTGCGGGATTATTTTAAAGATAAAGTGTTTAAGACGACCATTATGCGTAATGTCCGCCTGAGCGAGGCGCCCAGTTTCGGGCTGCCGATTATTATGTTTGATGCTGCTTCCACCGGCGCCCAAAATTATATGCGATTGGCGGAGGAGGTCTTAACTGAGGAAAGCATGGCTCAATGAAAGGTAAAAAACGATTAGGTAAAGGGTTGCAGGCGCTAATCCCGGAAGCGCCGGATGATGGCAGTTTGCAGGTCGCACCGGAGAACATCCAGGAATTAGATGTTAAGCTGATTGAGCCCAACCCGTTCCAACCCCGTATGATCTTTGATGATGAATCGTTTGAAGAGTTAAAAAACTCGATCCTGGAAAAGGGAGTGATCCAGCCGATCCTGGTGCGCCCGATCGAAGACGGCCGTTACCAGGTTGTGGCCGGGGAGCGCCGCCTGCGTGCGACGCTGGCGTTGGGAATCGAGAAAATCCCCGTGCATGTCAAAGAGATCACCAGCGATGAAGAGATGCTGGAAATCGCTTTGATTGAAAATGTACAGCGGGAGCAATTGAATCCCATCGACCTGGCCAAGGGCTATCAGCAATTGATCGATGAGTTGGGATTGACCCAGGAAGATGTGGCCCGTAAAATCAGTAAAGATCGCACTACCGTGGCCAACGTGATCCGTCTGCTGAAACTGCCGTAAAAAATCCAGAAAAGTTTGCAATGCGGAGAAATCCGGGAAGGACATGCCCGGGCGTTGTTGCGGATTTCCGATCCCCGGGAGCAGGAACGGGTCTGGCGGAAAGTAGTGAAAGATGAGTTGTCGGTGCGGGCGGTGGAACAGATGGCCCGGAAAATTGCTGTCAAAACCAAAGAGACGCCGCAAATCCATCACCCCAGAAAACCGGCCTATATCAATAAGCTGGAAACCAGGCTGCGGGAGAAGCTGGGCACCCAGGTAAAAGTGCGCAACCGCAAAGAAGGCGGCGCCATTGAAATTATATATTATTCGAGTGAGGATTTAGACCGTTTAATGGATATATTTGACCAGATCAAATTTTAATGTAGTAAAGAATTTGGGTATTGAGCCGTGCATAAGAGCCCGAAGAAAAAAATTCTGCAAATCCTCTTCATTCCTGACAATCAGAATGCGCTTCCTAAAAATTTCCGGATCAGTTATTCCGCGTTGGCTTTCCTGGGCGTGGTTGCCAGCCTGGCCGCAGCGGCTATTTTAGTCGGTTTGATCACCTACGGCCACTTGCTACAGGTTGCCCTGGAGAAGAAGGATTTGGAAAAAGACTACCTGGCGCTGCGCGAGCAATTGCAGCTTACCTACCAATTACAGGCCCAAATGGATTCGCTGCGCACCTACAAAGAACTGGTTCAGAACAGCTTGCAGGGCTACATCAAATTTGCCGATCGCGCCGATGAGGAACTGGTCGCCGACGCCCAGTTTGTCGAAAACAGCAGGGGGTATTACTCGATTTTTAAAAATATCCCCTTGCATACGCCGGTGTCCGGTTTTATATCGCAGGAGTATAATTGGCCGAATCACATCGGCATTGATATTGTCGCTCCGTTGGGCACGCCGATACAGGCCGCCGCCGACGGCGTGGTGATCTTTGATGGATGGACCAACAAAAACGGGCATATGCTGATTATTTACCATTCGGGCGGTTACATCACCAAATACGGCCATAACGCGCGGAACCTGGTAACGGTGAATCAAAAGATCAGCCAGGGTGATGTGATTGCCATCTTAGGAAATTCCGGGGAGTCCTCCTCCGGGCCGCATTTGCACTTTGAAGTGTGGCAAAAGGAAAAACCCATCAACCCGAGAGTATTAATCAGCGATCTGGAAAAAGAAAACACAGGAGAATAAGCATGGCGTTTCAAAAATCAAAACCCACGGAAGTTCCCAGCAACCAGTTAAACATGATTACTGCCGGGACCTATTTGGAAGGAACCATCGATACCAAGGGAAGCATTCAAATCCACGGCAAAGTTAAAGGCATTGTCAAGGCCGGGGATGAGGTTCGGGTGGGTTCTTCCGGGGAAATTATCGGGGAGGTGTACGCCAAAACGGCCCGGATCGGCGGCAAGGTGGAAGGCAATATCAACGTGGAACAAAAGCTTATTCTGGAATCCACTTCCTCCCTGGTGGGAAATTTAAGCACCGGCAAGCTGATTATTGACGAGGGCGCGCATTTCAACGGCACGGCAGAAATGGCCGACGGCGGCAAATTGACTCAGAACGGCAAGAAAGGTTTGTTTGAAAAGTCCGGACAGGCGAAAGATGTCCGCAATGCCGTCTCCGAAAAATGATCCCTCGCAGCGGGAGCGTAACGATCCGCAAGTGCTGGAATCTCTGTCCGAGGCCTATCGCTCAGTGGCGCCGTATCTGAACATAAGCTACTATTTTATTGCTTCAATTGGTGTATTTACCTATCTGGGGTACAAACTGGATCAGGCCTGGCAAACCGATCCCTGGCTGATGACTGCCGGGGCTTTTTTAGGAATTGTGGTCGGCTTTTACCAGTTTTTCCGAATTGTGTTTAAATCCAAACCGGAATCTTCCGATAAGGAGCCATGAGTTTCTTTTCCTTTTTTCGACGGAGCTTAGTGCTCCTTTTCTTTTGTGCGGCCGTTGCTTTTGCCGCAATTGGCTGGCTGGAGGCAGGAAAAGAAGAGGTTCTCTGGGGGATTGGAATTGGGTATGGAAATGCGCTGCTTGGCTTTGCCATCCTGCGCTGGGGGTTCGATAAATCTCACCAACAATTTATGATTTCCATCTACGGGGGAATGATTTTAAGATTTTTGTTGATTTTTTCACTAATATTTCTTTTAATTGTCGCCTTTAAAATGGACACGGTAACTTTTCTTGTTTCCCTGATGGGAAGTTACTTCGTTTTCCTGGGGTTGGAAATTTTTCAAATTTTACAAATAGCGGTTACACAAAGGAATTCTAAATGACGCTTGCGTTACTGTTGGAAGAGACCGAAAAGGAAAAGATGGGGCTGGGGGAGTGGATTCAACACCACTTGCAGGATTCTCATGAATGGCACCTGCCCGGCCTGCATATCAACCTGCCTAAATTTGAGCCAATCCATGTCCTGGGGATGCAAATCGATTTATCGATCAGCCTGCACGTGGTGATGCTCTGGATTGCCAGCCTGCTGCTGATTTTGGCCTTCTGGCTTTTATTCCGCAAGCAAACCCTGGTTCCCCGGGGATTTGCCTCCGTTTTGGAAGGCCTGGCGCTTTTTGTGCGCGACGAAATTGCCGTGCCCAACATGGGCGAGAAAAACGGAAAAAAAATGACCCCCTACCTGGCCACGGTTTTTTTCTTTATCCTCACCCTGAACCTGATGGGCCTGGTGCCCCTGTTTGCCACGGCGACCGGCAATGTCAGCGTCACGGCCGGTTTAGCAATCATCAACTTTTTGGTGACCCAGTTTCAGGGGATGCGGGAGAACGGCGTGGGCGGTTATTTTAAAGCCCTGGTTCCCGGGGGAATTCCGGTCTTGTTGTTGCCGATTATGATCCCCATCGAAATTTTAGGATTGTTCACCAAGCCCTTTGCCCTGGCCATTCGTCTCTTTGCCAACATGACCGCCGGTCATACGGTGATCTTTGCCTTGTTAGGGCTGATTATCGTCCTGGGTTCTCTGTTCGTCTCACCGGTGTCCATTGCCTTCGCACTGTTTATCAGTCTGATGGAAATCTTAATTGCCTTTATCCAGGCCTACATTTTTACTGCGCTTTCGGCGTTGTTTATCGGAATGTCTATGCATCCGGAGCACTAAAATCAAATTGAATTTGCCGTTTAACGAAAACACTACAAGAAGATTCACTTAAACAAAACAGGAGAAATTATTATGGACGCAGTAGGATTAGCTTATCTGGCGGCCGGTATTGGTGCAGGTTTAGCGGTTATTGGAGCCGGTATAGGCATCGGACGAATTGGTGGGCAAGCAATGGACGGCACCGCCCGTCAACCGGAAGCTGCCAATAATATCCGTACCACAATGATTATTTCTGCCGCACTGATTGAAGGGGTGGCCTTGTTTGGTTTGGTTATCTGCTTCCTTTTGGGCGTCAAATAATTCAACGAGAGAGGATAGCTCATGCTGGAATTAAACCCCGGAATGGTTATCTGGACCTGGATAACCTTTGCGGTTCTGCTGATAGTTCTGCGAAAGATTGCCTGGAAACCCCTGCTGAATGTTGTCGAGCAGCGGGAAAAAACCATCAGCGACTCTCTTCAGAAAGCTGAGGAAGCCCGGGCAGAAGCGGAAAAAATGATGCTGGAACAGCAAGAAAAATTAGCTTCCGCCCAGGAAGAAATTCAGCAAATGATAAAAGACAGCAAGCAAATGGCCGAAAAAGCCCGCAACGATATGCTGGAGCAGGCCCGCCAGGAAGCGGCTAAGATTGTCGAGCGCGCCAAGTCGGATATCGATAAGGAGCGTCAGATGGTCATCGCTTCGCTGCGGCAGGAAGTGGCGGAACTGGTTGTGGACGCCACGGCAAAATTAGTCGGCGTGGTGGTCGATAAATCGCAGCATAAAAAGCTGATCGACGAGTCAATCGCAAAATTCGGTCAAAAAAACTGAGGATTTGACCAGTGAAAAGGTCTCGGGTTGCTAAACGCTATGCCAAAGCGCTGTTCGAGTTGGCCGTAGAAAGAAAACAGATCGGGAAAGTGGAAGAAAATCTGGCCGCCCTGGAAAGAGCCTATCAGTCCCAGGAAGAACTGCGACATTTGTTCGAGTCGCCGGTTATTCCGAACACCCTGAAGAAGAATACGCTGATCGAGATTTTCCAAAACGCCTTCGAGCCGCTGACGTTGAACTTTCTCAAATTACTCTGCGACAAGCATCGCGAGGATAAAATTCCGGACATCATTACCGATTTCCAGGAATTGCTGGATGAATATCGCGGCATTGTCCGGGGCGAGGTGGCCAGTGTGGTGGAACTCTCAGACCATCAACTGGATACGCTGAAAAAGAAGCTCTCCGGGATGACCGGCAAAGAAGTGCGGCTTTCTCAAAAAATTGAGCCGGCTTTGCTGGGCGGATTTGTGGTCCGGATTGACGACCTGGTCTATGACGCCAGTTTACAGAACCAATTAATAAAACTGAAAGAAAGTTTAATCCAATCTTAATAGCTTAAATTTGACGAGGAAGAAAATATGGCCGTTGATGTCAAACCCGAAGAAATTTCTGCCATAATTAAAAAGCAGTTAGAAGGCTTTGAGAAAGAGGCAGATGTATACGAGGTTGGTACGGTCTTGCAAGTCGGTGATGGTATCGCACGTGTGCACGGTTTGCAAAGCGTAATGGCCGGCGAACTGGTGAGCTTTGCGACCGGGGTCAGCGGAATGGTTTTGAACCTGGAAGAAGACAGCGTCGGTATTGTGATCCTGGGGGACGATAAAGAAGTAAAAGAAGGCGAGGTTGTCCGACGCACCAAGCGGATTATGAGTGTGCCGGTAGGAAAAGAGTTGCTGGGCCGGGTGGTTAACCCGCTGGGCGAACCGCTGGACGGCCGGGGGCCGATCAACGCCGCCCAACTGAACCCGCTGGAAAAGAAAGCTCCCGGGGTAATCTACCGGAAATCGGTGCACCAGCCGCTCCAAACCGGCCTGAAGGCCATCGACTCGATGATCCCCATCGGCCGCGGCCAACGGGAGTTGATTATCGGGGACCGGCAAACCGGAAAAACCGCCTTAGCGATCGACACCATCATCAATCAGAAAGAAACCCATCAAACCGATGACCCGGTTTATTGCATTTATGTGGCGATCGGCCAGAAGGAATCCACGGTGGCCAAAGTGGTGAAGACCCTGGAAGCAAACGGGGCCATGGATTATACCATCGTCATTTCCGCACCGGCCAGCGAAGCGGCCGCGCTTCAATTTATCGCACCCTACACCGGGGCGGCCATGGGCGAGTACTTCCGCGACAACGGAATGCACGCCGTGGCGGTGTATGACGATTTGTCAAAACACGCCTATGCTTATCGCCAGATGTCTTTGCTGCTCCGCCGGCCTCCCGGCCGCGAAGCTTATCCCGGCGATGTGTTCTACCTGCATAGCCGCTTGCTGGAGCGCGCTGCAAAATTAAGCGATGAACTCGGCGCCGGATCGCTGACAGCCTTGCCGATTATCGAAACCCAGGCCGGGGACGTATCCGCTTACATCCCCACCAACGTAATCTCCATTACCGACGGCCAGATTTATCTGGAGCCGAACCTCTTTTATGCCGGACAGCGCCCGGCAGTGAACGTGGGGATTTCCGTTAGCCGGGTGGGCGGCAATGCCCAGATTAAAGCCATGAAACAGGTGGCCGGCACTCTGCGCCTGGACCTGGCCCAGTTCCGGGCCCTGGAAGCGTTTGCCAAATTCGGATCAGACCTGGATAAAGCCACTCAAGCCCAACTTACTCGCGGCCAGCGGCTGGTGGAACTGCTGAAACAAAGGCAATATGTGCCCATGCCGGTGGAACGCCAGGTAGCGGTCATCTTTGCCGGCACCAAAGGCTATCTGGATCGCTTGCCGGTCGGCAGTATCGACCGCTTTGAAACCGAATACCTGGAATTCCTGGATAGCAAATATCCGAATTTCTTCAGCGAAATTCGCGAGAAGAAACAGATCTCCGATGAGCTTCAGGAAAAGATGGGCAAAGCGGTGGAAGAATTTCTGAAAA
This sequence comes from Calditrichota bacterium, assembly GCA_024275555.1. Taxonomy (GTDB): domain Bacteria; phylum Calditrichota; class Calditrichia; order RBG-13-44-9; family J075; genus JAJRYW01. Next base: position 22,635 of record JAJRYW010000058.1, read on the forward strand.
TCTTTAATCCGGAAGGATAAGCAGGCATGGCCACGCTGAGAGAAATTAAGGGGCGCATCAAAAGTATTAAGAGCATCCAGCAGATCACCAAAGCCATGAAAATGGTGGCGGCGGCGAAAATGCGGCGCGCTCAGGAACATATGTTTGCCGCACGCCCCTATGCGTTTAAAATCAAAGAACTGATTCATCACTTAGTTGCCAGTCTTCCGGAAACGGAGACCCCTTTGTTGCAGCAGCGGCCCATCGGCCGGGTAACCCTGGTGGTTGTTACGGCCGACCGGGGTTTGTGCGGCGGGTTTAACGGCAATGTGATCCGCAAAACCGTGGCCCAGTTTGACGACCATAAAGAGAAGGAAATCAGTCTCTTTTGTGTGGGTAAAAAAGGCTACGATTTCTTCAGCAAACGGGATTACAACCTGGTGGGACACCGGGTCGGGCTGTTTCATGATCTCCAGTTTGTGGATGCTATGGAGATTACCGATCTGCTGGTTGAGAATTTTCTTTCCGGAAAAACCGACGCCGTAAAGATTATCTATAACGAGTTTAAAAATGTGGCTCATCAAAATCTGGTTGTGGAAGATTTGCTGCCCATCCAGGTAGAACCGGAAGAGAAAGCCCAGTACCACGATTATCTGTTTGAGCCCTCCGAGGAAGAAATCTTAACTTCCTTGCTGCCCCGGCACCTGCGGATGCAGATTTGGCGGGCCTTTTTAGAGTCCTACGCCTCCGAGCAGGCCGCCCGGATGATGGCCATGGAAAACGCCACCGATAACGCCAGTGAGTTAATCGACAGCTTAACACTGCAATACAAC
>JAJRYW010000059.1 GCA_024275555.1 Calditrichota bacterium
AATGAAATTGTTTGAATGTGATGAACGAATTTCCCATGAAATTTCCCCACCCCAGCCCTCCCCGAAATCGGGGAGGGAGGCCGGTTTCCCTCCCGGCCAGCCGGGAGGGATTAAGGGGGGGACATTACTATTGCTTGAAGGCAACTACACAAATACATTTCATTTTTTCGGAAACTAATTCACGTCTCAATAATCAGTGGCTAACATAAAAATGCCCGGTAAAAAAAGTTTATAAAGAAAATGCTCGTTGAAACCACAGGAGAACACCTTTATGCCGGAAACACTGGATGCGATTTTTCGACCTCAAACCATTGCCGTGATCGGCGCTTCCAAAAAGCCGGAAACGCTCGGCTACAAAGTCTTTCATAACCTGGCCAGTTTCGGATTCGAAGGCGCAATTTACCCGGTCAACCCCAAAGCGGAATTCATTCTCGGTCACCGTTGCTATCATTCCGTACTGGATATCCCCGGCCCGGTTGATCAGGCCATCATTATTGTTGCCAAAGAATGGGTCGCGGAGGTGATTGATCAGTGCGGTCGCAAAGGGGTAAAAGGGGTGATTGTTATCTCGGCCGGCTTCCGGGAGATCGGCGGCGAGGGCGTCCGGCGGGAAGAGGAACTGCTGGCAAAAGTGCGCGAATACGGGATGCGCATGGTCGGCCCGAATTGCATGGGGGTCTTCAACACCGATCCGGACGTGCGGATGGAAGGCACCTTTGCCCCCACCCAGCCCCATCCAGGCAATATCGGGTTTATCTCCCAGAGCGGGGCGTTGGGAGCGGTGGTGCTGGAGTTGGCCAATCACCTCAAGCTGGGCCTGTCGCTCTTTACCAGCATGGGCAACAAGGCCGATATTTCCGGCAACGATCTGCTGGAATACTACCAGCGCGATCCCAACACCGATGTGATCCTGATGTACCTGGAAAGCCTGGGCAACCCGCGCCGTTTTTTAAACATTGCCCGCAAGGTGACCCGGGATAAACCAATCATCGTGGTGAAGGCCGGTAAGACCACGGCCGGGGCGCTGGCGGCCACTTCCCACACCGGGGCCATGGCCGACCTGGATGTAGCCATCGACGCGATGTTCCACCAATGCGGGGTGATCCGGGTCAGCACTATCGAGGAGATGTTTACCCTGGCCATGGCTTTTGCCAACCAACCTTTACCGTCCGGGCGGCGGGTGGCCGTGCTCAGCAACGCCGGCGGCCCGGGGATTCTGGCCACCGACGCGCTGATCTCCCACACCCTGGAACTGGCCGAATTTGCCCCGGAGACCACCGAAAAATTGCGCAAGATGCTCCCGGAAGAAGCCAGCGTGCGCAACCCGGTGGATATGATTTCTACCGCGGATGAGGAGGACTACCAGGCGGCGCTGGAGATTCTCCTGGCCGATGAGCATGTCGATGCGGTGCTGGTTATCTTTGTCACCCCCATCCTGGTTAAATCGTTCGATGTGGCCAACAAACTGGCCCAGGTGATCCATGAGCATCCCCACAAAACCGTGGTGACCTGCCTGATGGGCCACGAAGGAATTCTCAGCGGCGTGGAAGAACTGGAGAAACACAAAATTCCGGTCTACCGTTTTCCCGAGTCGGCCGTGCAGGCGTTGGCGGCGATGCGCCGCTACCAGGATGTGCGCCAGCGCGACTACGGCAAAATTCGAACCTTCCCGGTTGACAAGCCGGCGGTGCGGGAAATTATTGAGCGGGCCCGAAGCGAACAGCGCACCTTGCTGTATGACGATGAAGTGCGCCGGATTCTGATCAGCTACGGTTTCCCGCTGGCCCAGGCCCGCGCGGTAAAAACGGTGGATGAGGCGGTGGAGGTTGCCCGGGAAATCGATGGGCCGGTGGTGGTTAAGCTGCTCTCCAAAACCATAACCCATAAGTCGGATGTCGGCGGTGTGCAGGTGGATTTGCGCAGCGAAGCGGAAGTGCGCAGCGCGGTCTCGACTATCATCTACAATGTTCAGAAACGCTTTCCCGGGGAGAAGATCGAGGGATTCCTGGTGCAGGAAATGGTCAAAGGCGGAAAAGAAACCGTGCTGGGCATGAACCAGGACCCCAAAAGCGGCCCGGTGCTGATGTTCGGCCTGGGCGGCATCTATGTGGAAGTGCTGCGCGACGTCAGCTTCCGGATTGCCCCGCTGACCGACCACGACGCCCGGGAGATGATCGAATCGCTGAAGAGCTTTCCGCTGCTCCAGGGCGTGCGCGGGGAAGCGCCGGCGGATATCGAGTTCATCATCGAAAACTTACAGCGCCTCTCCCAACTGGCCATCGACTTCGACGAAATCGGGGAGATGGATATTAATCCGTTTATCGTCGGCGCCCGGCGGGAAGACTGTAAGATTGTGGATGCGAGGATGGTGATTCGGGATTCGTGACGAGTAACGAGTGACAAGTAATGAGTGACGAGTGTTGCGTTTTGCGTTTTGTGTTGAGGTAAAGTTGCATTACGTAATACTCGTTATTTGTTACTCGTTACCGGTCATTTGTTACTCGTCACTTCCCCCCATCCACATCCCGGATAAACCGGATCACCCCCCGGATCTAATCCTGCGGGTCATTATACCTCGCCATGTGGGTGGGTTTAATGCCGGGATTCAATATCCAATGAAGATTTTTCACTCCGGGCTGAAATCACTACCCTGTTGCCAATGAATTGTGCAAAATGAAAGTAGTGCTTCAAAATTACACGATAAATTATAGCCGTTTAGCCTGAATAATTCATAATCACCAAGTCTCAAAGACTCGAAGTTTCACTAAGCCTAAAAATTATAAAGACTAAAGAAAAATAAAAACGAATCAACGTTTAAATTCAATTTTAGAACATTTTCTTTGTAAGTTATTGTATCTTTGTGGCTTAGTGCCTTTGTGGCGGGCGCATGACAAATTGTATTTTACAGACATTCTTTAAAAACCGTTGAAACGGTTAAATGATCGCTGCAAGATCTCATTAACACCGGGCTTAAGCCCGGTGTTAATGAGAAAGAAATTATTACATA
>JAJRYW010000060.1 GCA_024275555.1 Calditrichota bacterium
CGTTTTAACGGCTTTCCATTGTGCAATTTGACATGCACCAAAAAAATACATATTGCTCTTTTTAAAACATTACCTTAGGTGCGAAAGTTGAATTTTGAAAACCTCAAAAATATTAAGCGAACCGTAAATTATAACTTTTTAGGTTACTATTCAGCAAATGAAGAATGTAGAGATTTTGGATTACATCGACTGCCTGCCCCGTTGGGGTGTCGATGCATGCATTGACACAGTCAATGCAATCCAAATGCTCCCATCATGGCAGCGACTTCTAACCGAATATAAAAATTTTGCCATTTTTCTCTTTCGATTCTTTGCTGTGTTCAGTGGGCTGAATAGTTACCTTTTTAGAATAAACTCATTTTTACAAAGACAATCCCGCACTCAGCGCATAAACGGCTCTAAATTCAGATCGCCGTTTTCTACCCGGTTTTTTATATTGCCATAGAATTCCTCTGTGCCGATATCGATCCATTGCCCCCGGTGCAGGAAGGCGTGAATGGGTTCTCCCCGGGATAGCGCCGCCCGGTAGAATTCGGAAATAATTGACTGCGGTTCAGCGCGCAAATAGCGGCGGGCCTGCGGGGTCAGGATCTGGAAGCCGGTGAAGATGCCGGTGTTGAGCTGCGCCGGAATCGGGGCGCCTTTGGCCAAAAATCCTTGTATACGCTGATGCTGATCGTAGAGCACCAGGCCATAATCGCGATGGTTTTGGGAGGGCAGCAGGGCCATAGTTGCCAGAGAGCGGGATTGCAGATGCGAAACCGCCAGAGCCGGGAGAGAAATATCGCTGAGCACATCGGCGTTAGCGGCCAGGATAGTTTCACCTTCGAAGAACGGCTCCGCTTTGGCAATCCCGCCCCCGGAACCCAGCAGCAGCGGCTCTTCGCTATAGCAAATCTCCAACCCATAACCGGCTCCGTCCTGCAGGTACGCCCGCACCTTTTCCTTCAGGTAGTGCAGATTGACAACCACCCGTTCGATGCCGTTGGCGGCCAACTTGCGGATCAGCACGTCGATGACGCAGGAATCCCCCAGGGGCAGCAACGGTTTGGGCGTTTCCCGGGTTAATCGGCGCATTCGGGTACCATAACCGGCCGCCAGGATCATCGCAATTCGTATCTTCTCAGCAGACATTTTTTTCCCGTTTTGGATCGGGTTCATGTTCGAACATTTTCGGCGATTTAGCGGTTGTGTTCAACCGGGAATATAATTAGTTTCATGGCAGGTGTAAAACAATCGCTTTGAGTAGCTGATATGAACATCATGATCAGATATACACTTTTGTTCATCATTTTCGGCCTCGCGTCCCTCCCTGCCCAGCAAACCGCCTGGGATTCGCTGAACATTCACTACCGGTTGGTTCACACCGGTTATCATACCGACGAAACGATCATCAAGATTAAAGTGCCGCCGTATCTTTCTACCCGGGAGGTGATGCAGCAGATAAAATTAGCAACATCCTGGCCGGGGGAGCCCCTCCCCAAAGTTCGCACCAAAGTGTATGTATTTCGGGAAGACGCCCCGGACGGCGCCGCCTCACGCATCGGCGGGGTCTATCTTCCCGGCAAAGGATTTACATGGAGTTTGGAAGATTGGAAACCGGAAGTTGATATTCGGGATTATCAACCCAGTGTTGTCGACAAACTTATTTACAACACTGTTTTAGACAGCATGTTTGCCGCCCAGCGCTACTCGCTCGACAGCGACCCGAACAGCCGGCCGATGAAAGAAAAAATTGCCCGCGAGTTCAATATCAGCATTGCCCAATTGGATTCGATTTATTTCCGGGTAAAATGGTGGAAAGAATGGCGCCCCGGAACATCCCGTCAGCCGTAAACGGCCGCACGCTCCTCCGTTTTTGCCGTTTCTAATCCGTATCCAGCACCGTGCCTTTGACAAGCTTCTCGTAATAATTCAAACATTGACGCACATACTTGCGCTTGCGCGAGTACAGGTCCGGGAAGAAACTGCGTTTGAAACCGTAGACAATGGTATTCTTAAACAGGGAAGGGGTAATGTCGAAATGCTGCAAGGCCAACATCAGCTCTTTGGTGACAGTGGTTTTGCTGACGGTGCGGTTGTCGGTGCAAATCGTGGCGCTCAACCGGTGTTCGATCATCTTTTTAAAGGAATGGTCGCTGAGATTCTTCAGCGAGGGGTTGGTCTGCAAATTACTGGTCAAACAGACTTCGATGGTCATGCGATGATTGGCGATATACTGCACCAGTTCCTGCACAAAACGCTCTTTGTCGGCAATTTTGGGATTGTCGATCTTGCTGGTGTCAAACAAATAGTAGCCGTGCCCGATGCGGTCGGCGTGTAATTCGGTAATAGCCTGGAAGATCGATTCCGGCCCGTAAGCCTCGCCGGCGTGCACGGTTTTGGCCATAAATTTTTCGTGCGCATATTGGAAGGCCCGCCAATGGTCTTTGGCCGGGTTGCCGGCTTCGGCGCCGGCCAGGTCAAACCCGACGATGGGTAGCCCTTCCTCATCACGAATGCGCACTGCGCCCCGGGCCAACTCCATCGATCCCAGCGCGTGAATTGTTTTGGTATCGGAAAAAACCAGGGACTTGATAAAATTGGCATAGTATTCCGAATACGAACCAAACGACCTTAACGCGCTGACAATGATTCCGTAATAAAAAGGCGGCTCTTCCCCGGAGACCACCTCCGGCCGCCGGTTGAACTCCTGCTGGGCGCGCTTCAGCCCTTTATTTACATTGACAAGCACAGTGCGCATATCCATTTCTTTGTTAATATGCAACTGGGGAGCAAACCGCACCTCGATGTAACGCACCCCCTCCTCCTGGTTGTCCAGCGCCATTTCGTAGGCAATCTGTTCCAGGTATTCCGGCTTTTGCATCACCGCGCAGGAGTAGCCAAAGGTCTTCAGGTATTCTTCCAGGTTTTGATAATGGTCTTTAAAAACCAGCGTGTTCAATCCTTCCACGGTATAGCTGGGCAACTCGATTTTCTCTTTTTTGGCAATATCGATTAAGGTTTCCAGGCGCACTGATCCGTCGAGATGAACGTGCAGATCGGTTTTGGGAATTTTACCTAGCACGGCCTCCAGACCGTCGCTGATGGTAATCGGTTTTTTTTGATCCATTGGTCACCGTTGGTTAAACATGTTTACGATTTAAGTTGTTTATCAAAAGAACGGTTAAACACATCGCTGTCTTTAATGATCTTGCTCAACAAACACCCGGGGAACATTTTTCGCCTGATTACGGGCAAGGAGCCGGGATGTTCCAGCGGTAGTTTTTCCATTTGATTTACTGGCTGTGAACGACCTCCGCATGGGCGTTAAGATACTTTACCAGCCGCTTTATTTGGCGCTGATGATGCCGGAGATGATCCTCTAAAAAGCGCAAGGTCTGGAAAATATTCAGGTATCCCACCAGGGGGTGGCGGAAGAGCTTTGCCCGGGTTCGATCCTCCGGCAGTTTTTCTAAAAACAACCGCAACTCCCGCCGCACCTGTTTCCATTCTTGTTCCAGTTCTGCCGCAGTTCGGGTATTTTCCGGCGGGGGAATTGCCGAGGGGATTTTGAGTTTCAGCGGGGAACGCAAGACCAGGTGCATCGTTAAAGCCCGCAGCGCCTCCCCCATTCCGGCCTGCTGCGGGTTTCCCGCCTGATTCTTTTTTTGAAGATAGCGGAGCACGCCCTCTTCCGCCCGGATCAAGTGATCCAGAATTTGCACCAGGCTCCACTGCTCTCCATCCGGCTGGTAATGGCGCCGGGCCGGGTCTACCAGCCTGACGCTCTTAAGCAGCTCTTTCCGGGCCGCCTCCAGGCGCTCAAACTTGTGATGTAATCGTTTATTCATAACCGGCTCGTGAGCTTATCTTAAGTTCCTGCAACCACCCCGTATCATACAAGGTATGATGGATTTGAATGCGCCTAAGATAACATTTTGAGCGACTGAATCAAATAGTTTCCTGAGGGGATAACATGCTTCAGACGTCGGGATACAGAACAGAGCGCTGCCGTATCCGGCGGGCAATACGATGGTATTGATTAATATTCTGTGCGCTGCCGATTTGCACATCGCGGTAAAACCAGCCGTACAGGAGGAGCGCCAGCAAACTGTTCTTTTTCTGGGAGCGTTCCAATCGTTTGATTTTGCGCAGGAGTTTGTGTTCCTGGAGAAACTCACGATGCTCTTTCCAGAACCAGGGGGCAAAAATACGTTCCATGCTTCCGGCACACCAGCTCCGCAACGCCTTACCGATGGAATACTTTTGTAATCGATTGAAATTAAACTTGCCCTGGCGTATCTGGGCGGGGATCTGCTCCGGAGAAATTCCTTCCTGAAGCGCAATCCATTCCGAAGCCTGATAAACATGCTCCTGATTCCGCCAGTAAGCGGAAGGCACTTTTCCCAATTCCCAGGGTTGAAAACGCCCCGGCCAGGCCGCATTAATAGCCTGGTAAATATTTTTGGAAAATCGCTTTTCGAATAAGGTTGCCAGGCCAAACTCGCTGAAGGTCTTGCGGTTCAGCGCTTTGCTGCGCACCTGCCGGGGAAGTTCGGAAACCTCCCAGCCTTTTTTAGCCGCCATCCAGCGAATCGCGGCGGCGGCGGTTTCCTCGGTCCAGTACGAATAAGGGACCTTCCCTAATTCATACGGCGCCCGGTTGGGATAGGCTTCGCAGAGCGCTTTCCGCACCGAATTATAATAGCTGTTGAACAAATATGATAGGCCGTTGCGGGTAAAATCATCGCGGGTGAGCGGTTCCATGTAGAGCGTATCCGCCGAACGCGCCAAACGGCGCTCCACCAGCCAGTGGATGGCCGCAATCCGGTTGGATTGATCCGCCCAGTAATTCGCCTCAGAACGGCTGCCCTCCCAGGGAACAATTTCCGCGGGAAAAGCATTGGCCATCACCCGGTTAACCGAGTAGTTAAAATAGCGGTACACATTTTGAAGATGATAGCGATAGAAAAAATCTTCGTCCGCGCTATGGAGAATATCCCGGGGAGATTTGTTGAGCAGTTCCAGAATCAGAAAACGCACCATCACTGCGGCGCGTTTATCGGCGTCCCGCTGCAGGAAATGGGCCGGATAGTTTTTTTCCAGGCCCAGAAAAATATTCACATAAATTTTGCGTATCTGCTGTTCATCAAAGCGCTCCTGCCCGTCCCGGCCGGAAAACCACTGAACCTGGCCATCCGGGTAGAACCGTTTTAACAGCCGGAGCTTAGCTGCGATCTGCTCTATCTCCTCTCCGGAAAAAGAGATTGCCCGGCCTCGCCGGGAAAAGGTATTTGGCAGCATAGCGGGATATTTCTTGCGCAGGATGTCGAGGTAATCATGCAAATCATGGGGAATACCCTGCCGCAACTCCGTGCATATTTCCGGGGGCGCGGCATCTCCCGGCGATATCGATTCGCTGAAATCATCCGCCGCCGGGTGAGACAATATTGCCGGATGCCGGTCCAGAGAACAGAACTGCCGCTTGCGCGAATCCGGGAGCAGCATCTTTTGCCACTTTTTGATTGCCTCATGGATGAGCGAGTGAAAACCATCCGGAGTGAAAACGGTTTCCCGGAGCCGTTGTACCACTTCCGGGTCTCCCACCACGGTTTGGCATAGTTCCCGGAACTCGGGATGCCCGGGAGAGAATTTATATCCTTGTTGTCCCTGGGATTGGCTGAGCAACTGTTGCACATAGCAGCAACAACGGTGGTAATTTTCTAAAAACTCCTGCCGGTTCATCATCACTCCCGCGCCAAAAATGAAAGGTTGGTTTCCAGTATAAACTGCTCAGCCGGTGGAAAGATTCACTCCCCTAAAAAAACAATGAGGCAATATTGTTTCTATTCGACAAAAAAACACTCTGAGCCGGCCACTTTAATTTGCCGGGAGGAGGAGGATATTCACTGAACTCCATACCGGATACTTTTTAACAAACCGGTATTTTGGGTGTAATGTCATACCCGCCTGCCCCGGCGCGCCAGGGAATGTATTAATCCCCGTGCCGGGGCAGACAGGGCAGCCATTTGAGGAGATTCCCGCTTCACTACCGTGCACATTTTAAATTGGACACAGATGAACAGTAGAGTAGAAAAGGAGATGTAGTGTTTAGGTTTCGGCCTACTTCTGTTACAGGGTTTCCCCGTTGTGGCTCATTAGCCGCATACCGTGCATTACATC
>JAJRYW010000061.1 GCA_024275555.1 Calditrichota bacterium
AGATGTCATTAACACCGGGCTTAAGCCCGGTGTTAATGAGAAAGAAATTATTACATAGCCGTTTTAACGGCTTTCCATTGTGCAATTTGACATGCGCCCGTTTCCCCCGGTGCGCTCCGGCACCAGCGTATCGTGGATATCTTCCCCGACCGGCAACCCGGAACCGCAGGGCCGCCTGTCCCAACCGCCTTTTTTGTTTTAAAGCAATTTGGGATTCGATAAATATTTTACTAATTTCAATTTCCCTCTCTATTCCCGGTTGTGCCGGGGAAAGTTGGGAACGGTAAACAAGAACAGAAGGAATGATCGGATCAAAATTATGGTTGAGATAAAAGGAGTGCGTCCCGGCAGCATCGCCGGGGAAGTGGGAATACAACCCGGCGATCAAGTTGTATCGATCAACGGCAAAGATATTTCCGATGCACTGGATTACCGGTTTTACATCACCAATGAGGAGGTGGAGTTGGTGGTGGAACGGGCGGGAGAACAGACGATTTACGAAATCGAGAAAGAGTACGACGACGACCTGGGCCTGGAACTGGCCGAGCTGGAACTGCGTATGTGCGGAAATTCCTGCATTTTTTGCTTTGTCTACCAAAATCCCAAGGGGTTAAGAAAAGGGCTTTATGTGAAGGATGAGGATTACCGCTTTTCCTTTCTGTACGGCCACTACACCACCCTTACCAACGCCACCCGGGAGGATTTGGAGCGCATTGTGGAACAGCGCCTCTCCCCGCTCTACATCTCCGTGCATGTCACCGACACCGAACTCCGCAAAGTGATGCTGGGCATTAAGTTCGATGACCATCTCTTCGAGAAAATCGATTACCTGACCGAGAACGGTATTGAATTAAACTGCCAGATTGTGCTCTGCCCGGATTTAAACGACGGCGAGAAGCTGGATCAGACCATCGCGGATCTGAAGGGCTACTATCCGATGATCCGCTCCGTGGCAATCGTACCGGTCGGTTTGACGCGTCACCGCAAGAATCTTTTCCCCATCAAGCCGATCACCCGGGAATATTGCCTGAAAACGATTGCGGAGATCGACGAACGGCGCAGCAAACTCCGTCAGGAATTGGGGAGTTCCTTCATTTTTCTTTCGGATGAATTTTATATCCGCACCGACACTGAGATTCCGGAAGAGGATTATTACGAAGGATTCTACCAGTTGGAAAACGGGGTTGGCTTAACCCGCGATTTTCTGATGCGTCTTGAGGAGGAATTCCCCCGGCTTCACAATCCCACCCAACGGCCGCTGAACTTTAGCCTGGTTACCGGAACGCTGGGCGCCGAGGTGCTCAAACGCTATTTTATGCGTCAACTGAACCAAATCCCGGGCTGCTATTTTAAGCTGCACCCGGTAATCAACCGTTTTTACGGCCCCAGCATCACCGTTTCCGGGCTGCTGGTCGGGGAAGATATCCACGATACGCTGGTGCAGGAGCGCACCGGGGATTACATCATCCTTCCGCCGGACTGCCTCAATCACGACGGCGTGTTTTTGGATGATTGGAGCGTCCCGCAATTGGAGGAAAAATTAGGTAAGAAAGTAATCGTATTTCCACGAAGTTTTGAAACATTGTTTGAGCAGGTTCATCAATATGAAACAACCCTTAGTAGCGATTGTCGGTAGGCCCAACGTCGGCAAATCGACTTTTTTTAATCGAGTTTTAAAGAAGCGTGAAGCGATTGTTCACGATAAACCGGGGGTGACCCGGGACCGTCACTACGGCGTAACCGACTGGGGCGGCAAATCGTTTACCATGATCGACACGGGGGGCTATATGCCCCAGGCGCGGGATATGATGGACCTGGCTGTCCGCGAACAGGTGGAAATTGCCCTGGAAGAGGCGGACCTGGTCATCTTTATGGTCGACCAGCAAACCGGCATCACCGATATTGACGAAGCCATTGCCGCCAAGCTGCAGCGCAGCGATATCCCGGTGCTGCTGGTGGTAAACAAGATAGACAACGAAATGCGCGAGAGCGAGGGATACCAGTTTTACAAATTGGGCCTCGGCGATCCCTACCTGGTTTCCGCAGTGCAGGGACGCGGCATCGGCGATCTCCTGGATGCGCTGGTCAGCAAATTAGACAGCTACACCCCGGCAAAAGAAGAGGACGACCAAATTAAGCTGGCCGTGGTGGGGAAAGAAAATGTCGGCAAATCTTCCTTTGTAAACACCCTGCTGGGTAAGGACCGGATCATCGTCACCCCCATTCCCGGCACCACCCGCGACCCGATTGACTCGCCGCTGAAATACCAAAACCGCAATTATTTGATTATTGATACGGCCGGCTTAAAACGCCGCGCCAAAGTGCAGGAGAATGTGCTTTTCTACAGCCAGTTGCGCACCCGGCGCAGCATCGAGCGGGCCGATGTGGTGCTCTATTTTATGGACGCCAGCGAGGGGCCGACCCGCCAGGATATGCGCATTATCGCCGAGGCCGCCGAAGCCCGTCGGGGAATTGTGGCGGTGCTCAACAAATGGGACCTGATCGAAAAAGATGAACGCACTCTGCATGTCTGGGAAAAGGAGTTTAAAGAGAAGATGGGGATTTACAGCTACGTGCCCATTGTGTTCACCTCCGTGCATCAGAAACAGCGGCTGTACAAATTGCTGGACGTCGCCACCGACGTCTACGGCGAATTTCACAAAAAAATCCGCACCAGCGATCTGAACAAAGTACTTTTGCCGATCATCCACGAGAACAGCCCGCCGGCGGTAAAAGGGAAAGAAGTGAAAATCAACTATATTACCCAGCTAAGAACCGCCGCACCGGCGTTCGGATTTTTCGGCAATCATCCCGAACTGATCCCGGTCAACTACCGGAGGTTTCTGGAGCGGCAGATTCGAAATCACTGGAGCTTTACCGGCGTACCCATTTCCATTGTCTTTAAATCGAAGCACAAAGAAG
>JAJRYW010000062.1 GCA_024275555.1 Calditrichota bacterium
AAAGAAAGGCCGTCTCCCGTGTGGAGTAGAGACGCGAGCTTCGCGTCTCTACAAATTATGCAGGTTTTTGAAACACCACGATCCGGTTGCTGTTAACCCCGCGATGATTATTGCTGACCCCCCAGATATTGGCGGTTTTGGTAAATTTCTGCCGGTTGATCATCACCGCGGCGCAGCGGAATCCGGCCTTTTGTCCCAGCGGCGCCACAACTTCATCCAGGCGGATTTTGCCTTTGTTCACTTCGCCGACTTCAAAGGCGAGCCACCCGCCCGGCCGGGTGATGCGATATAGTTCCCGGAACACCGTCTGCATAATCTCCGACCATCTGCCGACATCAGCGGCCATGGTAATTTTCCGGGAGACCGCCTCGGCGTCGATCTCGTTAAACCAGCAGCGCAGCCAGTTGTCGGCGGCGTACTGCACAATATTGAGAAACGGGGGCGAGGTAACCGTTAAAGCAATCGAATTGTCGGGAATCCCGGGAAGATGAGCGGCGTCGCGGTCAAAAATCCGGGCGGTTTTTCCGGCCAGGCGAAGATTCCCGATTTGCTCTGCGGTCAGGCGCGAAAGCAGGGTAGCGCTCTTTTTCAAAATGAGCCGCACCGTGTCCCGGTATTCCGGCTGCTGGTTGCGGCGTTCATTGATCTTGCGCTGCCGGGCCGGAGAAGTTGCCTGATTGGGCGGCAATGTGTAAACCGAAAAAAAACCGGTAGAGTGCCCGGTTAAGCGATTGGTCGCCACCATTCGAATCCAGGTATCCAGATGATCTTCCTGGCCGGAAGCCTTTCGTTCGGCAAGATAGTTCTTCAGCGAAACCAATTCCGCTTCCGTCTCTGGATGATAAAACATGGACAAATCCACTTCGGCGCGGGCGTTTTTGTCGATGGGAATTTGTTCCAGACGCGTTTTAAGGTCGGGTAAGCTCGGAATAAAAAAACGGGGATAAATCAGAATTTGGCTGAGGGGATTTACGTCATTGGCAAGGACCTGTCGTCCCCGCAACCCGGCCTCGATGGGCGTGGTGCCCCGTCCGGCAAAGGGATCGAAAACGGTCTCTCCCGGGCGGGTCAGAAGTTCAATAAAAAATCCCGGCAATTGAGCTTTGAAGCAGGCCCGGTAAGAAATTTCGTGGATGGAAGCGCTCTGGCGTTGCCGGGCGGTCCAGAACTCCCCGGTAAAGCGGGGATATCCGCCCGCCTCTCCGAATTCCGCTTCCACAGTTACGGGCAAATTCTCCGCACCGCCGGATTTAAACTGCGCCAGAAATTCCTGTAAACGGCGAATATTATCTATTTTAGGCAGGGAGGTTCCCAATAAATCCATAGCGGCCTAACATACACAAATTTGGGGATCATGTCAATTGCCGCGCCGGCTCGGGGATTTTTCCGCCGGCTCGGGGATGCGCCGGTACTCTCCGTAGAACCACCAGGGGGGAGATTTGCGGAGATCATCCTGGCCGTAATATCCCCACCCCAAAATGGCGTAGGCGCTCTCTCGCACCGTTTCCCGGAAATACTCTTTTTTAAGGGGACGCCGCTCATCCCGACGCCAAATGAGGGTCTCCGGACCGTCTGATTTTCCCCGGTGGAGCACCGTTTCATCGGGCTTTTTGACTGCGCACCAGGGCGCCCCGTTCTGCACCTTGTTCACCCCCCGGCTCCAAACCGTATCCTGGCTTCCGGAGGCTCCGGAATAAACATCCCGAATGCGCACCCGCTGGAAAAAGGGCGTGAGAGATCGGTACCACTGGTCAACCTGAATGGTCTGCACCAACTGAAGCGAGGCGCGGTGAAAATCTGCTATCGATAGCTGTTGCGGAGCAACATGGTCGCCCGGAAGCGAATCACGGTAAATTTTAAAGACGCCTTTCCAGTGGCCGTCCAAACTGCCAAAGACGCCGGCAAAGGGTTGGTCCGCGCCGGTTACGGGAGGTATTTCCCGGATGTCCGTGAGAGCCGGCTGAGCGTTACACCCGCCCGAAAACCACACACTGCTCCATAGAAGAAGATAGAGCAGCGTGCGGATGGTTGTTGATGTCATGGAGAAAGCTCGAAGATAAAAAACAGCTTATTCGGCTTCCTGCGTTGCCGGAGGCTGAGTTTCGTCTTTCTTTTTAGATTGTTCGACCGAACATGCGGGCGCCATTCAGGTAGAGACGCCCATTTTGGGGAGCAGCCAGCGCTGCAGGGCAAACCACACCACTAAAAAGAGTAGCATATATATCCAGTCCACGTGGGATTCCTTTCGGTTAGAAATTCAGGGTCGGCAAACTGCCGATCATCGGTTATGCTCAGGTAAAGGGGCTGCCGGAGCCGCATCCGCCGGATACGCCGGGGGAGCTGTTCCCCATTCCGGTAGAGGCAAAGGTCGACATCAGTTTTTCGGTTTCTTTGCTGCCGCACTTTTCACACTCGATTTCATCGGAATTGGAAGAAAATACCAGCGCTTCAAAGGTGGTTCCGCATTCTTTGCAACGATATTCAAAAATCGGCATCGTTACCTCCGTTTTGTTTTTTATGTATCATCGTCGTTTTCCCCGGTATCTCAATTAAGTGGCCAATTTGCCGTATTCAATCGCCCAACAGCGATCCATCACCACCTGCAAGCCGGCCTTCAGGGCCTTTTCGGCGGCTTTCTGATTGACAATACCCAATTGCATCCAGACTGCTTTAACGCCTTTCTCGACGGCTTGATCCACAATCTCATCCACATACTCCGCACGCCGGAAAATATCCACCAAGTCGATTTCACCCGGGACGTCGCCCAGGCTGGGATAGCATTTTTCGCCCAACACTTCCTCCAGCGCCGGGTTGACGGGTATAATTTGGTAGCCGCCGCGCTGCATCAATTTGGCCACCCCGTGGCTGGCTCGCCAGGGTTTATCGGATAACCCCACCACGGCAATTCGCCGGCAGGATTTGAAAATCTGATCTATATTTTGATTTATTTGGCTCATCGTACCTCCTTCATTGCTTTTTTTAGATGAAGGTACCCAAGTTTAGTTACAACCGCAGTGAATTTAAAACTGTTTGAAAATTAGCGCAAGGCGCTTAATTTTGGCGGTCGCTCAGCAAAACAGGAGTTTGAAGATGCGTTTTGTACATTATACAATTGCCACGGCGTTCGGATTTGGCTATTCGCCTACGGCGCCCGGCACCGCCGGCACCATCCTGGCCCTGGCAACCGCCTACCTTTTTTTTGACGGCAACCCGGCAACCCTGGGAATTGCCACGGTGCTGGCTACTTTTATCGGAATCTACTCCGGCAACTATGTGGAAAAGGATTTGGGAAAAGAAGACCCGTCCATCGTGGTGATTGATGAAGTTGCCGGAATGTGGCTGGGGCTGATCCTGGTTCCCCTGAATCCCTGGCTGTACCTGCTGGCCTTTGGCCTGTTCCGCCTGTTTGATGTCACCAAACTTTATCCGATTGATTACCTTCAGCGGCTTCCCGGCGGCTGGGGAATTATGCTGGATGATATCGGCGCGGGAATTTATACGTTCATCATCATGCAAATTGTCATCTATTTTCTATAAATAGGCAAAGGATTTACCTGTGAAATTATCCATCATCATTCCGGTATATAATGAAAAGCAGTTTATTGAGACGATTGTTCAACGCGTGCTGGAAAGCGATATCGGCGACATCGAAAAAGAGATCATCGTCGTCGACGATTTTTCCACCGACGGCACCCGCGAGGTTTTGAAGGAAAAAATCGAACCGCTGGTGTCGAAAGTGATTCTCAAGCCCCGCAACGGCGGGAAAGGATCGGCGCTCCGAGAAGGTTTTGCCGCGGCAACCGGGGACCTGCTCATCGTGCAGGACGCCGACCTGGAATACGATCCCGACGAATATTCACAACTCTTAGCCCCCATTTTACAGGGCAAGGCCGATGTGGTCTACGGCTCCCGTTTTGCCGGGGGACAGCCGCACCGGGTGTTGTTTTTCTGGCACTATGTCGGGAACCGCTTTTTGACGCTGCTCTCCAACATGTTCACCAACCTGAACCTGACCGACATGGAGTGCTGCTACAAACTTTTCCGCAAAGAGGTGCTGGAGGCCATTACCGTGGAAGAAAACCGCTTTGGCGTGGAGCCGGAATTGACCGCCAAAATAGCCAAAGGCAACTGGCGTATCTACGAGGTCGGGATTTCTTATTCCGGCCGCACCTATGCGGAGGGGAAAAAAATCAACTGGCGGGACGGGGTGGAGGCCATCCGCTGTATTGTAAAGTATGCCTTTCAATAAACCTATTCGGAAAACTTTGACAGCGACGGCGCCCATATGAGTCGACAATCCCGGGTTTATCTGCACATCTTCTTTTTCAGCGCGGTACTCCTGCTGCTATTCTCCCAGGCCATGTTCCGCCCCCTG
>JAJRYW010000063.1 GCA_024275555.1 Calditrichota bacterium
AGGGCCGGTCGTTTTGACGCTGGAGGGACTTTGGGCGGAAAATGAGCCGCAGCATCGCCGCCTCTGGGATTTGTTGTATCAGTTACGGGACCTTCCCCTGGTGTTGATTACTACCGGGCCGGCCCCGCTGCCGGAACGTTTCCGGGAGCAGGCGGCCATGCAACTGAAGTTCAGCAAGCTCTCCATTCAGGAAACCGAAAAACTGATCAAGGAGTATTTGCAAACCGATGCACTGAATGCCCGCTTAATTACCAATCACCTCTACCTCAAGTCCGGCGGCGCGCCTTTAACGATAAAGTATCTGCTAAAGGGCCTCTACCAGGAAGCCCTGGAACAAGGCCAGGAAGCGCTGCTGCATTTTTTAAACCGGCCTGTGCGCTCCAGCCCGACCGCCCCGGAGCATTTGTTCCCGGCGCTTCGGAAGCGGATCGGAGATGCGGGGTGGGCTTTCTTCTCCCTGCTAAGCCGCTTGCCCAATCCCTTGCCGGCGACCAGCCTGGCTTCCCTTTACCAGGGCGGCGGTTTTAACGAAGCCGACTATCAAAGCTGGCTGCAAGCGGGCTTGCTTCGGGAAATAGCGGGTTTTGATCAGCGCTATGTCTGTCTTTCCTGGTCGGTGCTGGCGGGTTACCTGCGCAACCATGTCTCCCTGGATGAACTGGCCCCGCTGATCCACAGCCTGGGAGAAGCGGCCGCACCGGTGGAAGCCGATTGGCCGGTGGAAATCTCCACCTTATACTTTGACAGCGGCAAAGTGGAACCGGCGCTCCGCTACGCCTGGCAAGAGGGAATGCGCTGGGAAAAACAGGGCCGCTGGAAACGGGCCATGGAGCGCTATAGTTTCCTGCGCCGCAACGCCCATCGTACCGAGAAGAGCGAGCTTCAACCAAAACAATTTTTAGCAGCGCTGGCCCGGATGCAAAAGCGGTTGGGGCTTTATGAGAACGCTTTCGAGAGTCTCCGGGAACTGCGCGATCAACTCTCCCGCAACGAGCGGGATGAATGGCTGATGACCGGTTTGCAGATGGCCGACGCCCTGCTGCGCATGGACGCGCTCTCCGAGGCGCGCTATCTGCTTCAGGATATCCGCATTAAAAAACGGCTCTCTCCCGAGGTGCAATTTTACTTGAAACTTTTATTAGGAGAACTGGAGCAGAATTTTGGCCATGCCGAGTACGCCCTGCGGCGCTACCGCGAGGCCCGGCAACTGATGGGCGAGGTCTCCGATGCCGCGTTGCTGATGCGTCTTTACCGGATTCTGAAGCGTTTTTACCAGGAAGCCGGCCGCCAGGAAGAATTGCTGACGTTAATCGAAGAACTGGTCGGTTGTTTTCCGGAAGGCAACGAAACACGTCATCGCTTGCAGGTGGAACAGATTTATCTCTATATCCGGGCGGGACAATTCCGGAAAGCGCTTCCCATCGCGCAACAGCTTTACCGGGCGGCGGTTTGGCAATTGGCCCCCACCCGGGCAGCTCGTCTGCATCTGTACCTCTCGGATATCTATGCTTATTTGGGCAAATGGTACTTGTCGCGCTCCCATTTACAGAAACTATCCGCGCAGCCGCTCTTGCTCAATAACTCGCTGCGCGCCGAAGTGCTGTTCAATTTGGGGATGGTCGAAAAAGAATTGGGGCGTTTTGGAAATGCTTTAAGCGGTCTGAACCGGGCGGCGGAACTTACCCTGGATAGTATGCAGGAGCGCCAGTATTACCAGATTCGTTTGCAGCAGGGCCACATCTACCTGTTGGTAAACAGCTACCTGCGGGCGCGGGAACTATTGATCCGGGTCTACGAGTGGGCCGAGGCGCAGCAGGATGAAGAACTGTTTCTGCAATCGGCGCTGTTTTTATCCGCTTATGAGCTTCAGCAAGACCGGCCCGAGTCCGCCGCCGCCTACCTGGAAAAAGCCCGGCAGTTTCTGCACCCCGATTCGCCGGTTATCGATCAGCTCAACTACGGATTTTACTACCTTCAATATTTGATCAACACCGGGGCGTTGGAGCAGGCCTGGGAAGCGCGCCTGGAGTGGGGGCGGCTCTCCGAGGGCATTGCCAAATTCCGCCTGTTATCTTACTTTATTCAGGGTAAATTAGAGGCGCTGCGAGGCGACGCCGACGCCGGGGCAAAGAACTTGCAGCAGGCCCTGGATATGGCCCGGCAGCACCGGTTGGTGTACCAGGAGTTTTTAATTCTGCGGGATTTTGAACGGCTCCGAATAACAGAAGGATTCCCCGATGCGCAGACCCTGCATCAAGCGGTTCAGCAAGCCTTCCGGAATTTTTTGGAGCAGGTTGGCGATCCGATCTTGCAGCGGCAGCTGGAAGAATCCCGCGAGTATGAGGAGCTTGGCCGGTGAAGGAAAGAGAACTTCTGCGGTTATTCCGGCCGGTATTTTATACCTTCTGATGTGCAGCAGGATAACTACATAAGCATATATTGTCTCTGTTAAACAAGGAGAGCCCAAATGGAGATCAAAAAAATATTGTGCCCGGTAGATTTCTCGGAGTACTCCGATGAGGTAGTCGAATATGCCGGTTTTTTAGCAAAATTGCTCAAAGCCAGGGTCGTACTGATTCATGTTCTCGATGGCCTGCAAGGGTTAGACCAATTTCAGATTCTTAGCTTAACCCCGGAAGAGATTGCCCGGAAAATGGAGTCCGAAGCCCGGGATGAGTTGGAGGTTATGATGGAGGATATTGCGAAAGGGGTCAAAGCCGAAACTGTCTTACGGTGGGGGAAGCCCTTTGTGGAAATAATCCGGGAAATAAAGGAAAAGAAGATTGATCTGGTTGTGATGGGCAGCCATGGCAGAACCGGCATTCCGCACCTGTTAATTGGCAGCACAGCGGAACGAGTGGTGCGCAAATCGCCCTGCCCGGTGCTGGTGGTGCGGCGCGGCTCCAGGGAGTTTCTGATGCCCTAAATTCTTCAACGGCTGAAATCCCCTCTTGCCGGGAAACGGCTCGTAGCCGTATTGCCAAAAACTCCGGCGAAAAAAAACGAAATAATACCTGTACAGGTAGAACCAATGTATGCCGCGCTGAACATCTTTTTCTTTGGTTTTCACACCTCCCTAATCCTCTTTAATCTGTTCGGGTGGATGTGGAAGAAAACGCGTAAAGCCAACCTGATTGTACTGTTGCTGACGCTGGCTTCATGGTTTATCCTGGGAATCTGGTATGGCTTTGGATATTGTCCCTGCACAGATTGGCACTGGCAGGTGCGTATGAAATTGGGCTATACCGATATGCCCTACTCGTACATCAAATTCCTGATAGACCGTCTGCTGGGTTTGGATGTAAATGCGCTTTTGGTGGATTATCTTACCGTTGGCGCTATTTTTCTGGCCCTGTCCGCTTCCATCTATAGCAATTGGCGGGACTGGCATTTCCGGAAAACTTCAGCGGGGGCGGGAGGCTAACTTTTGGCCTGCCCGGGGGGCGCACGAGGCGGGAGCCTCGGTAGGGGCGCACCAGCGCGGAGCACTGGGGGAGAATGAAGGGGCGGGGATGCCGGATCCCCAACGGGGCAGGCATGTCCGGCATGACAATGGCCCTGTCACCCTGGGCTTGACGCAGGGTCTCCTCATCCGGTGCACTGAGACGGCAGGTCTTTGTCTGCGCCGTGTAATATGGCCTGCCCGGGCGCACAGGCGGGAGCCTCAGTGTGGCACAGAAATTACAGGTGCGTCTCGATTTCTTACCCTTCCACTCGATTATTTCAAAAATGTTTTGCCCCCCAGCGTTCCATCTCCTTTGGAGGGCATTTTACCGGCATGGGGAACCCCGTCGCCGCTGTCCTCGTAAAGCGGGGTTTCCGAGGCGGTATCCCTGGAGCGGGCATAGTTGAACACCTCCACCATAGACACTTTTTTGTCCTTGTTGCTGTCGGCGTTCACTTTTTTCCCGTTGGCGTCGGCGCCGTTTAAGCCGCAGGTGACATGGTAGTTGAATTCATCGTAGTTGTATTTGGGCGGCATGGCCCAGGATACTTCGTATTGTGTAGCAGCGGTCATGATGATTTTACCGGTTCCGGCTTGCGCCATATCCCGGATAAAACCGCCGCTGAAGCACTGTTCCATGATGATGATCATTTTATCATACTTCAAACCCTGGAATAGGTTGGGGAAGGCGTCATCCATAATGGCGCCGCCCCAACTGAACAGTTCCTCGTCCCAGGCAACCTGGTCAAATTTGCTGCCGTTGCCATTGAGGTCAAGATTGTAATCTTTTTCGTAGATGCTTTCCACGCCCTCATCACCGTTTCCATCCACCTGCCCTCCGTAGACATTGTATTTTTTGGCAGGATCTTTTTTATAGAAGCCGCCGCCGTGGTTCGTGGTAAACACGAAAATCAAATCCTGCTTAGTGGAGACTTGCTTGAGCAGATTAAAAACTTTTACCAGGTTGGCCTGGGTGGCGGAATAATGAACCGGCATCTGCTTATCTTTGCCCTTGCCATTGGCGTAGAGGACCGCGATGGTTTTATCGGTAAAGCCGTATTTGTTGACCAGGGTGCTGTACATGAATTTCAAATCATTCCAATAGCGCAGGTAGCTGTAGGTGGGGTTGATGCCGCCGCTGAATAAAACCGCATAGCGGTTCGGTTTGGGATTTAGCAAAATATTGATCTGTGTAGTATCCGGGGCGTATTTTCTCACTCGCTCTATTTGCTGGAACTCGAGCAATTTTAAGGCTACAATTTCGGCATGGAACTGCATGGTGTCGTCAATTACGGTTGCCACGCCAGTCGCTTTTATTTTAGCCCCGCCATGCTCTTCGGCGTTCATCTCATTGGCTTTGTCTCCTACCAACAGGATATATTCTTCCGGCGGGATGGGGGTATTCTGCAGAACCCAATCCAGGCGGCTTACCAGCATGGGCAGGGGATCGCGCACAAAAATGCCTTCCACCGTCACTGTTTTGCCCGCCTGCCGGTTCCATTCCGGCCCTTTGATCTCCCGGATGGAGGAATGCTGCGGGATGTTGGCGGATTTCTCGATCACCGAGAATTGCACCTGCCGGTTTACAGTGCGGTACCCCGGGCGTGAAGCGATAATCTCGACGGCATAAGCGCCCGGTTCGGCAAATTGCAGCACCGCCGGCAGTGAAATCCGCTCGCGGTTGCCGTTGGGATAGGAAAGCGTACCCGAAACCTGCACATCTGCCACAGACGATTGATAACGGAAATAGACGTTCCGGTCAACCAAGAACACCCGCGCTTCCTGCCGGCATTCTTCATCGGCGCATAATTGGATATTTACTTCAAGTTCCTGAAGCACGCCCGCTACCCGGAAGGTAAGCGACTCTTCGGTTTCCAAAACATTGTTGACGGTTAGCCGCACTGTGACCGTGTATTCACCGGCAGGAAAATCTTCCCGAACGGGCGCCTCATAAATAGCGAGGGTCTTCCCTTCTTCCGCCGCCAGCAGGAATGAATAGGGGATTTTTATGCCCGGTATTCTCCCGGCGCCGCCGCTAATTTGCACGTCCAGGACAATGCTCGCCGTATCCGGATAATCGTTGTATATCTCAGCAAAAATTTGAATGTTGTCGCCCGGTTCATAAATCGGCCGGTCGGATTTCAGGGAGAGCTCCACCGCGCGGGCAGGCGCAGCTAATGTGCCAATACAGATAAGAAGAAAAAAAAGATTCTTCATTTCTATTCTCCGGTTTATAAGTCTGATATTTCTACAATAACCCTCTTTTTAGCTATGGAACAAGATTTGCCTTGCTACCACCATTTGGGTTTAAAGGTGGGATCTCCGAGGAGCGCGTAATAGGCGTCCCCCCGTCGTTCCCGGCAAAAATTCCTTACATTGTCGGTATAGTCTTCGTTACGGGCATCCAGGTAGGCTTCCCCGATGGTTTTGCCATTCACGTAAACTCCCTCGAGAATATCATCAAACATCCGGTGCCAATAGGACAGATCCACCGCCCCCATATAGGCCATGGCTCCCCGTCGAATATTTTCTACTGCAAAAATTCCATCCGGCGGTACGTACCCCCAGAGCACCGTGTTGGTAGCGCAGGCAATATCCAGGATAACGGAAGGGGAGAGCGATATATTTTGCAGATTATTGGTGGTCATTACCGGGTGGGGGCCGTCTGTAAAGCCGTTGCCGCCCCCATGATCGGAATAAAGGATCATATCGGCGTCGTCGTAGATGGTGCGGATGAAAGGGATGTTTGGGTTAACCGGGTGAACACCGCTATCCGCCCCAGCAAAAAAATGTTCCAGGGTAAATTGGTTGCGAACAGGGTTGCTCCAATAGGCGCCCCGGGCGTAATTCTCCAGGGTCGGCCCATCGGTTACCCCGTTAATTTTCGGATCGGGGTTATAAGTCTCCTTTTGATGGTCTTCGCGCACCACCACCAGGGCATGACGGCCTCTGGGCAGGGCCTCATAAAAAAGGTCCCGGGCAATATAGGCGGAAACATCGGAAGCGCTAACGCCAAAAATACGCCCGACTGCCCGGTCCTGTTTTCCGTAATTCACCGAACTGCCATAAAATCGGCCGTCCAATTCCTGGCGGAAAGTGGCTTCCTCCGGCGAGAGAGTCACCCAATAGCCGCTGGCCATCTTAGTGGGAATATCATACAGGTATAGTAGCCAGCGGCCGCCGCAGTTCTTGGTACAGGGCCCCACCGGACTTCCCGGCAGGCCGCTTGGCCCGTCGCTGTACCAGACTATTTTGTCGCCCCGGATCAGGGGATGGATTTGATGATTGTCGCTGGTGGTCAGGCGGGTCTCGGTTTTTTTGACCAGGTCGTACAGGTAAATATCAAAATTGCCGTTGCGATTGTCTTCCCAGACAATATAGTTTCCGGAAATACTGGGATATATTTGCGCAGCGGAGTTGGCAGTAATGCGGGTCTCTTTGGCGCTGGAAATATCATACAGGTAAATATCCCAGTTGCCATTGCGGTTGTCCTGCCAGACAATCCGGTTCCCCTCAATCACGGGATTTAGTTGGGCGTGGTCATCGGCGGTGATGCGGATTTCTTTTTTCCGGCCGAGGTCGCCCAGGTAGATATCCCATTGATAATGCACTTTTCCTTTGCTGTCCGTATAGCTGTTCCGTTTATCCTCCCAGACGATTTTATCTTTATAAATGGCCGGGTTGCGCTGGTCTTTGGAATTGACGGTGATTTGAAATTCTTTCTTCGCCGGCGCGGCGGTTTTTTGCAAGTCATACAGGTAAATATCCCAATTGCCGTTGCGATTGTCTTCCCAGACAATTTTATCTTTATAAATGGCCGGTTTTTGCTGGGCGTGAGTGTCCGTGGTAATGCGCTGCTCTTTGCCCTGGTAATCGAGTATATAAATATCCGGTTTTCCATTGCGGGAATCCTGCCAGACAACGGTGCTGCCGTACATATCCGGGAAGCGCGGCTTGGCGGCGTCGCTGGTAATATCCCCGATAGCGGTGCTGGAGCCGCCCCCGGGCATGGTCGCCGTGCCGGGACTGAAATTCATGGTTGCCATCGATAACCCTATTGCATTGCCGGTCACTTTCTCGGGATTAATCTCCGTGAAAACCATCTTGTTGCCCCACAAAGCCGGGAAGCCGCTGCGATTTTCCCGGGCCATGGGAATGGCCATGGGATTGGCGACAATGGTCAAAAAAGTTGTTTTTCCGGGGAGATTGAATTTTCGCAGCATACCTTCCACATAGCCGTCGATTTCGTGGTAGTAGCGGGAATCCGTGGAAATAATAACTTCCTGTTTGGCGGCGGCTAGGAATGGCGCTGCCAGGGAATGGCGGGAATGGATACTACTGACAGCCCCGGATTTCTCCGGGGTAAAGCTCCGGCTGAGTTTGATCTTCAGATCATTATGATTTACCAGAATTACTTTATTGGTTCCGGTCCATTTTATATAACTGCTTCGCAGCTCATCCAGGGTAAAATCCGATTTCTCTTTAGCGGTTTTACAGCGTTTTTTAATCTCGCTTCTCAGCGTTTGGCCGATATCTCCTACCGTATAGGCAATGCGGCCATCCAGCTCTTTGTAGTCAAAGCGTCCTTCAAACAGCAGCGGGGCGTTGAGGTACGACGCCAGCACCGAAGCCATCAAACCGGTTTGATAATCATCTTCCGAGATAACCACCCATTCAATCGCTGCCCAGTAAGATAAATAATCGCTCATTTTTTTACGGGTGATCTGGTTTGCAGCGATCCCGGCGCCCACCGGCTGAGCAGCGGCAAGCAGGTTGTCCAGAGCTTGCAGGCTGCTGTCGAAGATAGTTGTGTGTGAAGGTTGATATTGCTGTAAAAAGCGGATAATCGCATCCGCATCGAAGTTGCTCCCCTCCCGGTGATAGATCAGTGTGGGATATTGGTGCGTTTTGCCGCTGTATTTTAGATCGCGCCAGGTGGTCATGGAAACCAGTTTCAGCACATCCCGCCAATACTGATCGGAAATCAGGAAAACCTCCTTATTGGAATAATTGGCTGTTTTTTTGGAATGGCTTCCGATCAGCGATTTTATCGAGATTTGTTTGCCGGCCTTGTTATTCTGCTCGCCGGCTTCAAAGATCAAATCCTCCGGATCAAGCCGGATGATGATTCGCCAGTCTCCGGCCCCGGGAAAGGTATAGGAAATTTCCACATTTTGTTTTTGCCCGGCATCGAGCTGTTCAATAACGGCGCGGCCGATGGTTTCCCCCAGGTCGTTTAAAAACTCGACTGCAATTCCTTGCGCCGGTTCCGAGCCGGTGTTCCCGATCTGCGCAGTGATGCGGGCGGGTTCACCGGTTCTCAGCCGTTCGGGAGAAACAGTGATCTCTTCGATCACCAGGTCGGGCAGCTCTTCTTCCCGCTCGCCAATTCCCGCGAATTGCAGAGCGCGATTGCCCCGGTCAATAATTTCCGAGAATAAATCGATAATGCTGAAGGGGGTATTCCGCTGCTCCCCGAGGTACTCTGCGGTTTGATCCAATTCGGCGCGGGCGGCCCGGAAGGCTTCCGGTGAAACATTCTCCCGGTTCTTCGCCAATTCCCTTTCGGCGGCGGCCAGCACTTCATCCTTTAAGATATTAAAGGCCGCTTCCCGGTAAATTTGCTCAGCTCGCCCGGCAATTGCCCGGGCGCTTTTGAGATTCTCCTGCTCAATTTTTATCATCGCTTTCCGAAAAGTCTCTTCCGCTTCCGGCAGCCGGTAAGGCCGTACTCCCCGGAAATCTTCTTCGGTCAGCAGCCGACCGCTAAAAGAAGTTCCGCCTTTGCAGGCAGCCGGGTTGCCGGCCAGGCGCAATTGCAGGGCTTGCTGGCGCACCCGGATCAGCTCTTCCAGCGCTGCCCTGGCCAGCCGCGCCGATTGGAAGGCTTTTTCCAGTTCCTCCATACACCGGTCGAGGCTGCTCCGGATGTTTTTGAGGCTTTCCTCTTTTTCGAAATCGGCCAGGGCTTTTTGGTAATACCGGTTGGCATTGGCAAAATGCTGCGGCGAAAGCAGCGGAATCTCCGACTCCCGGGCGGACTGCAAGGCTTGCCCGGTTTTGCTGAAAATTGCCTGACGGATTTCCTCGCTCTCCTGGGATTTGGCCGGTAGAGAGGCCAGCAGGCCCAGCAGAAGCACAAAAATTAACCTGTTCGGAAAAGTAGATGCTCTCCGCATGATCGTTTTCCTTTCCAATTATCTTTCCGAAAGTCTTCCCGGGACAAACCGGGGCGGTGCTGCTACATAGCTCAACACTTCCCGGCGTCCGGTGTGCAATGTATATGGATTTAATTTAATGCGGAGAAATAATTTCCAGGCGGTTTCAATAATGCAATGCAAGATCACTGACTTTGGCAAGCGTGTCTTAGATTTGTTCCCCCGAAGCGCTGTTGATCCGTGTAGCCGTTGCTGGTGAGAGTATCAGCGAGTACCGCTGGAGATAGAAGTTTTCAATGCTGAATAATGACCGCCAGGCGTTAACAACCTGAGCATGGGCCAAGTTTACGAAACTTAATGCTTATTGTCAAGAAAGGGGCGGGAAAGTGTCTGAAGGAAGTTCCTTCGTGATAGCAGCAGGCTGAGTGTAGCAGTTTATAGACGCGTGAATAAATTCGAGAAGACTGCCGGTTCTCCGGTAGCCGCATTCCGGGTAATCGGAATGCGGCTGCCGCAGCAATCTATAT
>JAJRYW010000064.1 GCA_024275555.1 Calditrichota bacterium
CGATACCGCGGTGGAAGACGCCCTGAAGGGCCAGCCGCTCAGCGAAGACGCTGTTGCCGCGGCGGTGCAAAACGCTGCCGGCGGCGTTGTTCTGCTCAGCGATCATTTTGCCTCGGAAGATTATCGCCGCCACCTGGCCCAGGTCTACGCCCGCAAGGCGTTGCTGGCGGCTGCAGAACGTGCGGGATAAAGAGAAGGCTGAGGCGTAGGAAAGGCTAAGGCGTAGGCTGAGGCTGAGGTTGAGGAACCGTATGTTTTTACCTTAGCCTCTGCCTTAGCCTGTCTTTTAAAACAAAAACGGATGCGATGAAACAGACCGACCGATCCCAACTCCGGAAAATGCTCGCCGGACAGGGCTACATCACCGAGGACAGCATCGTCATGTCGATCTACCTGGCCATGCAGCTCAACAAGCCGTTGCTCATCGAAGGCCCGGCGGGGGTGGGTAAAACCGAAATTGCCAAAGTGATGGCCCGCGCCCTGGAAACGGATTTGATTCGCTTACAATGTTACGAAGGACTGGACGCCAATCACGCGTTGTATGAATGGAATTACCAGCGCCAGTTGCTGCACATCAAATTGGAAGAGGGAAGCGGTAAAACCGTGGAGGAGAAGGAGGAGACGATTTTCAGCGACGCCTTTCTGCTCAAACGCCCCCTGCTTCAGGCCATCACCCACACGCAAGCCCCGGTGCTGCTCATCGATGAAATTGACCGCGCCGACGAGGAATTCGAGAGCTTCCTCTTAGAGGTGCTCTCCGACTGGCAGATTACCATTCCGGAGATCGGCGCCATCACCGCTGTGCACATACCCTATGTGGTAGTTACCAGCAACCGGGTGCGGGAACTCTCCGAGGCCCTGCGTCGCCGCTGCCTCTACCTTTGGATTGATTACCCCGAATTTGATAAAGAACTGGCCATCGTGCAAGCCAAAACACCCGGAATTGATCAACGGTTAGCCGAGCAGATCTGCCATTTTATGCAGGAAGTTCGCCAACTGAAACTGGAGAAAATCCCCGGTGTGGCGGAAAGTCTCGACTGGGCGGCCGCATTAACGGCCCTGCATTGCGCCCATCTGGATAAAGAGATCGTCGAACAAACCCTGGGAATCATCCTGAAGGACTGGCACGATATCCGCCATCTGCAGGATTCGCTCTCGGAGTTGTTTGAGAAGGTGGGCGTGCGCTCTAAAGTAGATTGAGTCAAAAATTTTCTGGTAGCAAAATTCTCGTTTCGCCCCTCGTTCCAAGCTCCTGCTTGGAACGCTTTTTTCACAGAAAGCTCTGCTTTCATTGTACATATTTACGCCGGGAGAAAACGGGTTTCCCTTCCCCGATGGTCATGGTAACAAAATAGGAGTCGCTGTCTTGCAGGAGTTTGTATTGAACACGGTTAGAGTTTAGTTTGCCTTTTCTTGTTCTACGCCCCTCCGCTCAACTTTTCGCCAGGGTGGCGCTTGGCGGCGGGAAAGCGAAGCTTTTATTGAAAAGTGCGTTCCGGGCCGGAGCCTGGAACGAGGAGATTCATCCTGTTTATCCGGTTAATCCCGTCTAAGAAGTAAGCTAACCCCACTTAGCCTCCAGTCGATTTCAACCGGTTTTTTTTACAGCTACCGAATATTCTGAAACCATCACCAATCTTTGCCGTTTAGCAACTACTGCCAACCCCAACTTAAAGGATATTTGATGACTTCACGGTTTTTCCGTATCAGCATGGTCTGGGTAATTGTCCTGTATGCTTTTTTATCTGCTCAGCCGGCCCGGGTGATGCATTCCGGCGAACTGCAACTGGCGCTGAAAAAACTAACCGTCCTGGGAAGCGCCCTGTACCTGGCCGCCCATCCGGACGACGAGAATACCGCCGTATTAGCTTACCTGTCCAGGGGCCGGCTGATGCGCACCGGCTACCTCTCCCTGACTCGCGGCGACGGCGGCCAAAATCTCATTGGCGATGAAAAAGGGGATTTGCTGGGCGTCATCCGCACCCGGGAGTTGCTGGCGGCCCGGGGGATCGACGGCGCGGCGCAATTTTTCTCCCGCGCGGTCGATTTCGGCTATTCCAAGTCCCCCGAAGAAACCATGCGGATTTGGGGCAAGGAGGCCATTCTGAGCGACGCCGTGTGGGTAATTCGCAAGTTTCGCCCGGACGTTATCATCACCCGGTTTACCCCGGAATTGGGCGGACATGGACACCACCGGGCCTCGGCAACCATTGCAGAGGAAGCCTTCCGCGCCGCCGGCGATCCGCAGCGGTTTCCGGAACAATTGACCGAGGCGACGGTCTGGCAGCCCCGGCAACTGCTCTGGGACGCCTGGCCCCCGGGCATCGAGCAGCAGGGCCTGGATACCACCCGGGTCATCCGGGAGAACATTGGCGGGTACAATCCCCTGTTGGGCAAATCCTACGGAGAGCTGATGGCCGAGAGCCGCAACATGCACAAAAGCCAGGGATTCGGCTCGCGCGCCCGGCGGGCAAACTGGCCAGCCCGCTTTTATCACACCGACGGCCGGCCAGCCGGCCAGGATTTGTTCAAGGGAATCGACATCAGTTGGGAGCGGGCCCCCGATTCCCAGAATATCCGCGAGCCGCTGGAAGAAGCCCTGCGCCAGTTTGACCCCCAACATCCCGCCGCAATCATCCCCCTGCTGCTAAAAGCCCGCCGGGCCATGACTGCTCAACCCGCTTCGTTTTGGATCCGGGAAAAGCTGCCGGATTTAGATGAGGTGATCCGCTCCTGCGCCGGGCTCTGGATTGAGGCCGTCAGCGAAAAATATTCGGCGTCCCCGGGGGATTCGGTAAAGCTGACCGCCATGCTGGTCAACCGCTCCGATCTGCCCATTACTTTGAAAAGCATCCGCTGGCCGGGAGAGGCCGAGGCAACCCAATCCAGGCGGGCTTTGCCGCCCGGCGAGCCGGTGGAGTTGCAGGGAAGTTTTGTTGTCCCCTCCGCCGGAAAAGGCGACGACCTGGCCATCTACAGCCAGCCGTATTGGCTGATCCGCCCCCATACCGCCGGCCTGTTTTCCCTGCCAAGCCCGGGCGACGCCGGGATGGCGGTCGCGCCCCCGAAATACCCGGTCGCCGTCGAGCTGGATATCTCCGGGGAAACGCTGACCTTCACCACCGCGGTCTTCTACCGCTGGCGCGACCCGGTTGCCGGAGAGCGCTATCGCCCCCTGGAAATTCTTCCCCCGGCAACAGTTAATTTTGAAGACAAATTTGTGTTGTTCAACAGCACGGCGCCCCGCACGGTGCGGGCAACCATTGCCAGTGTGCGCGGCAACATCTCCGGAACGATTGATTTTCACATCGGCCAGGGCTGGAAGGTGGAGCCGGCCCGCTACGCATTTTCGTTTGAGCAACCCAACCGTCAGACGGCGCTGCAACTGCGCATTACACCGCCGGCGCGGAAAAACAGCGGCGTCTTAAAAGCCCGGCTAACGCTTGCCGGGGAACCCGCCGCCGGCGCGATCAGCCTGACCCGCATCCGCTACGACCATATCCCCTACCAGGTCTATCTTGCCCCGGCCCGGTTAGCCCTGGAACGCTTCGACCTGGTTGCCGCCGGGAAGCGTATCGGCTACATCATGGGCTCCGGGGATGAGGTTCCCCGGGCGCTGGAACTGGTCGGCTACCGGGTGGAATTGCTGGATGATCAAGATTTGCTGAAAGCCGATTTAGCGAAGTTTGATGCGATCATTACCGGGATACGCGCCTACAACACCCGGGAGGCGCTTGCCCACGCCCAGGCGCGGCTGCTGGCCTATGTAGAGCAGGGCGGGACGCTGATTTGCCAGTACAATGTTTCCCGCGGGCTGGTTGTCGAGCAGCCGGGGCCGTATCCCATCAAGCTGTCCCGCAACCGGGTTACCGTGGAAGCAGCCCCGGTGGAAATCCTGCTCCCGGATCACCCGTTGTTTACCTTTCCCAACCGCATCACCCCGGCAGATTTTGAGGGATGGGTGCAGGAGCGGGGATTGTATTTCCCCTCGCAGTGGGATTCCGCCTACCAACCATTGTTGTCCAGCCATGATCCCGGCGAGGAGGCCTCTGCGGGGTTGCTGCTCTACGCCTCCTATGGGCAGGGGCGCTACATCTACACGCCCATCTCCTGGTTTCGCCAGTTGCCGGCCGGCGTTCCCGGGGCGTTCCGGTTATTTGTCAACCTGGTTTCGGCGGGACAACCGCGCAACACCGCGATAGGCAACCCTTCCGGCCGCGCGGGGAGCGCCCGATGAGCCGCCGCCCCGATCCCCCTTCCCGCGACGACTACCGGGAGGAGGAACAGCCGCCCATTTTTGCCGCCTGGAAATCCTGGTACCTGCTGGTCTTGCTCAACCTGGCCGGGCTGATCGCCCTGTTCTATTTTATCACCATCTATTTCGAGTAGCCGCTGCTGCTGACCGGAAATTTGCCAAGGAAAAACGACTGCTTATGCACTTTTTGGATTGGATAGTTCTTTCAAGTTCGCTGATCTTTATCGTTGTTTACGGCGTCTGGAAAGGCCGCGGCAGTAAAGATATTACCGGCTATTTTTTAGCCGACCGGAGTATGCGCTGGTATACGGTGCTGCTCTCGATCATGGCAACCCAGGCCAGCGCCATCACCTTTCTTTCCGCACCGGGACAGGCCTACGTGGATGGAATGCGCTTTGTGCAGTTTTACTTCGGCCTGCCCATCGGCATGGTTATTCTTTCTATTACCGCCGTTCCTATCTACCACAAATTAAAAGTGCACACCGCCTACGAGTACCTGGAAAAACGGTTTGACGTCAACACCCGGATCCTGGCGGCGCTGCTGTTCCTGGCCGGGCGGGGGCTGGCGGCCGGACTGACCATCTACGCGCCGGCGCTGATTTTTTCTTCCATCCTGGGCTGGGATATTACCTACACCAATATCGTCATCGGAACAATGGTGGTGATTTACACCGCCTCCGGGGGCGCCAGGGCGGTCAACTGGACCCATTCCTACCAGATGCTGATCATCATGTTCGGCATGTTTGTTACTTTTGGGATGATCCTCTACTACCTGCCCGGCGATCTGAGTTTTATGGAAGCAACCCATGTAGCCGGTAAGATGGGGCGGCTCAATATCATCGATTTCCAGTTTGACTGGAACAGCCGCTACAATGTCTGGTCGGGGATTTTAGGCGGGATGTTCCTGCAGCTCTCTTATTTCGGAACCGATCAATCCCAGGTGCAGCGCTACCTGACCGGAAACTCCATCACCCAAAGCCGCCTGGGCCTGCTGATGAACGGCCTGGTAAAAATCCCCATGCAGTTTTTTATCCTCTTCCTGGGCGCGATGGTCTTTGTGTTTTACCAATACGAAGCGCCGCCCATTTTTTTTAACCGGGTGGAGACCGAGAAAGTGCTCAGCAGCCCGGTCGCCGAAGAGTTCACGGAATTCCAGGCGGAATATCAGCAGGCCTTCCGGGATAAACGGGAGAAGCTAACCGGGATGGTGTCCGCCCTGCGCAACGAGGACGCCCGGCAGATTGAGCAGGCCCGGCAGTCGCTCAGCGAGGCCCGGGAGCGCCAGGAGCACATCCGCCAATCCGCCATCGCCCTGATGCAGCAGAATCAACCGGGCATGGATCCCAAGGACACCAACTATATTTTCCTCAGTTTTGTGACCAACTACCTCCCGGTGGGATTAGTGGGGCTGATTATTGCCGCCATTATC
Source organism: Calditrichota bacterium (assembly GCA_024275555.1). Lineage (GTDB taxonomy): Bacteria > Calditrichota > Calditrichia > RBG-13-44-9 > J075 > JAJRYW01. Next base: position 5,685 of record JAJRYW010000064.1, read on the forward strand.
GCCGCTTCGATGTCCTCCACTTCCGGGGAGTTGAACGCCCTGGCCTCCACCACCATTGTGGATATTTACCGGCGTCTCATCAAGCCCATTGCCAGCGACAGCCACTTTTTGAAGGTCTCGAAACTATCGACGGTGCTCTGGGGCGTCTACGCCATCCTTTTTGCCGAATTCGCCTCGCGGCTGGGGTCGCTCATCGAGGCGGTGAATATCCTGGGCTCTTTAACCTACGGCCCGATCCTGGGAATTTTTTTGGTAGGTTTCTACGCTCCCCGCATCGGCGCGCGGGCCACCTTTATAGGCGCTTTTCTTGCCGAGGCCGTGGTGCTCTACTGCTTTAATTTTACCGATATTGCCTTTTTATGGTATAACCCCATCGGCTGCCTGGGGGTGGTGTTCTTTGCCGCCCTGCTGCAAGTGCTGCTTCCCAGGCAGGCCCTGCGTTCATAACCGCTTTTCCAAAATCCGCCGGGCCGAAGTGTTAGCCCCGTCAAACATCCCGGCCGGAAAAGTCTTATGTTTCGGAACACCTGCATAGGGAAAGGAAAAGATATGGCCTCTATTAATGTCAACATGAATGGAATCCGCTTGACGGCGCCCGAAGACTGGACTTTTGCGCCAGTCGAATCCTCCCTGATGGCCCGGCGGGACACCCAGAAAGGCGTCTTTCGCATCTATGCTCCGCAACCGATCGGGACCGAACCGGATTTGCTGAAAATCGCCCGGCAATACCTGGGCAACATCGAACTTCCCAAACCGTTCGATCTGAAACATCCCCAACCCGGGGCCGCCGTTTTTGGCGGGGCCAGTTATCACCTGAAGGATGGCAAACGGCAGTTTTTTACCCGGCTGTGGTACATCAAACGAGACGACCAATTGATCTGCGCTGTCTATGCCTGCCCCTGGAAGCACCGCCGGGAAGATGAAGTGCAGGAAGAATTGCAGCAGTGCGAACGGATGATCCTGACCGTACAGAGCAGTTGATGCGCGCCCGGGGCATATGCGCCTCTGTCACATCCCTGTAGTGTTTTTTTCGATGCCCGGCGTCTTGGCATGATGAGCTATTTATGTTCGCCCCCAAAAACTGCCTGGCCGCAAGCGTGGGTCGATCACTTTCCCCGTAGACAAGCATTGCCGCCCCCGGCGGAATGAAACACAGCCCGGCAACTTTCCCCTTCCCGGAATTCTCCTACCAAACTGTCCCAATCCGTGATTATATTACCGAACCGTATCAAACCGGGAAAATCCAAAGGAGGGCGTTCTGGAAACCTCAAGTTTAATTCGATTACTCTACGCGGAAGACAACCATTACGATGCCCGCTTAACCCGCGAATACCTGGCCGCCAACGCCCCGGAAATCGAAATTGACTACGCGGCGACCGGGGCGGAGTTTTTGAAGAAAATTTACCAGCGCGATTATGATGTGATCCTCCTGGACCACCATCTTCCCGATGCGGACGGGCTGACCATTCTAAAAAAGTTGCTGCGCAGTGGAATCCTGGTTCCGGTGGTTATCGTAACCAGCACTGAAGATGAAAAGCTGGTGCTGGAAGCTCTGCGCATCGGTGCGGCGGATTTCCTGAAAAAGCAGGGCGATTACCTGGCCGCCCTGCCGGCCATCCTGAAGCGGATTGTGGCGGAATCGCATCAGCGCCGCCGGTTAAAGGAAAAGGTTACCCATAAGCAGCGCCACATTTTGTATGTGGAATCCAACCGCAAAGATATCCACGCCACCCGCCGCCACTTTACCGCCGAAGCGCCCAATTTTTCCCTGAAGGCGGTCACCACCGGCCATAAGGCGCTGGAGCTTCTGGAAAAGTCCGATCCGTACGACCTGGTGCTGGTTACCTCCCACCTGGACGATATGAGCGCCCTGGAATTCCAGCGGCAGGCGCGGCATCGCGACCTGGACCTGCCCATTGTCATTCTGGCCGACATCGCCGATGAAGAGATGGCCGTGGTGTCCCTGCGCTACGGAGCGTACGATTATATTGTGAAAAATACCGGCTACCTGACCCACTTAATCTACGCCATTGATCACGCCATCACCCGCTTCCAGCTCGACCTGATCAACCGCAATCTCCAGGAAGAACTGGGGAAAATCAACCTCTCGCTGGAAGAAAAAGTCCAGGAACGCACCAAAGAATTGCGGGCCAGCGAAGAACGGTTCCGCTGGATTACCGACAACGCCTTCGATCTGATTGCCATTGTCTCCCAGGAAGGACAGTTTATTTACGCCAGCCCTTCTTACTATTATCAGTTGGGGCATTTGACCTCCGAATTGGTCGGCAACCAGATTCTCTCGCTCATCCATCCCAATGACCGGGATGAGTTTCTGCTGCGGATGAAGGACCTTCAGATCACCGAAGTGCCTTATACGGTCGAGTGCCGCCTGGTCAACAAAAGCGGGCAATGGCGCATTTTTGAGGCCACTCTAACATTGGTGGAAGATGAAACTGCCGGGCCGGAGAAAATCATTGTGGTCTCCCGGGACATCACCGTGCGCAAAAAGACCGAGGCGGCCCTGGCCTCCAGCGAAGCGCGCTACCGGAATTTGGCCAAACGCTCGCCGGTGGGAATTTTCCAATGCAACGCCAATCGTTTCTGCATTTTTGTGAATGAGTACTGGTCTAATCTGACCGGCTTGCTGCCCACCGAGGCCATGGGGGAAGGCTGGATGGAGGCCATTTACGAGGAAGACCGCCTGCCGCTCCTGGACGAGTGGGAGCGCTCGGTGCAAAGAGGACAGAACTTCAAGTGCGAGTACCGCATCCGGCGTAAGGACAACAGCGTGATCTGGGTTTACGGGGAAGCGGCCCCGGTGCGGGATGAGGAAGGAACCGTCACCGGCTACATAGAAAGCATCATCGACATCACCGAGCGCAAAAAAGCGGAAGAGGCCCTGCGGGAAAGCGAAGCGCGCTACCGCAGCCTGGTGGACTTGTCTCCCGAGGCCATCGTGGTGCATTCCGGCGGAATGATCGTCTACATCAATGATAGCGGAATTAAAATGTTTGGCGGACACCACGCCCGGGATTTTCTGGGCAAACCCATGATCGATTTTGTGCACCCGGATTACCGCCAGATGGTGATAAAGCGAGTGCAGGATATTTACCAGGGCATCAGCCGCCAGGAGGCGCTGAGCGAGAAGTTCATCCGGCTTGACGGGCAAATTATCGATGCAGAAGTTTCCGCCGCGGCGATTACTTATGACGGCAAACCGGCGGTGCAGGTGATCGTCCGCGATGTGACCGACCGGGTGGTGACCGAACAGCAGCTTCGGCGGATTCGCAAAATGGAAGCGGTGGGCCGGCTGGCCGGCGGGATCGCCCAGGATTTTGACGACAGCCTGACCATCATCAACAGCTACGCCCAACTGTTGCTGAAAGAGTGCCGGGTCAACGCCCAACAGCGCCAGGATTTGCAGGAGTTGCTCGAAGCGGGGAACAAAGCCGCCCGCCTGACCAAGCAACTGCTGGTTTTCAGCCGCCGCCAGATTATTCATCCCCAGGTGCTGGACATCAACGCCATCCTGCGGGAAATGGCCCCGCTGTTTAAGCGCCTGATCGGCCCGGGCATCGCATTGCAAATGGAACTGGGGGAGCGGCAGAGCCTGGTTTACACCGACCGGAACCAGATTGAGCAGGCCCTGGTCAACCTGACCCTGAACGCCCGGGACGCCATGCCCAACGGCGGGGTCTTTCGCATCGAAACCGGCGAGGTGGCCCTGGAACGGGATACGCCCATCGCCAATGTCAATATCACCCCGGGCGAGTATGTGCTGATCTCGGTCTCGGATAACGGCCAGGGCATCGACCCGGCCCTGGAGTCGCACATTTTCGACCCCTTCTTTACCACCAAAGACCCCGAGCGCTACAGCGGCCTGGGACTGTCGACCGTGTATGGCATCGTCAAACAGAGCCACGGGTATATCGGGGTGTACACCGAGTTGGACCGGGGAACCACTTTCAAGATTTTCCTGCCCAGGACCTCCCTGGAAGCAAGCGAGTCGGGCCGCGATGAGCAGGAGCCGGTTTCCCTGGCCGGGGAAGAGACGCTGTTGATTGTAGAAGACAACCCGGCCCTGCAGCGGGTGATGATCCGTTCCCTGGAGACGTTCGGGTACAAAGTGCTGGCCGCCTCCGGCGCGGAAGAGGCTTCGAACTTGCTGGCCGATCAGCACGAGCAGATCGATCTGGTCATTGCGGATATTCACCTCTTCCAGGAAAGCGGCGTCGAGCCCGGGGAGCCGCTCTGGGCGCAATATCCGCACTTGCGAATTCTATATTTGTCGGATTACTCCGAAAAAAACCTGGATGTGTTTGATGTTCAATCCGGGCGATTCGGATTTATCCAAAAACCGTTTAACCCGGAGGGATTGGCCCGGCGGGTGCGTCAAATGCTGGGCTCAAAAAAGACTACCGGATAACCAGAAGGCGCCGCTATGTTTACTGTTGGATACTACCAGTTTCGCCCTCACTTTGGCAAAGTCGGGCGCAATTTAAAGCATGTCATTAAAAATCTCTCCGGGGTTCGGGCCGATCTGCTGGTGCTGCCGGAGTTGGCTTTTACCGGCTACTATTTCCGGGACCGGGAAGAGACCCGGGCGCTGGCGGAAGACCCGGCTCGTTCTAACACCGTCGAGGCGCTGGTGCGGTTGTGCCGGGAACAGGATTTTTACCTGGTCGCCGGGTTTGCCGAACGCCAGGCCGATAAGGTGTTCAACAGCGCCCTGCTGCTGGGGCCGGAAGGGCTCATACATACCTACCGTAAAATCCACCTGTTCAATCAGGAGAAAGACTGGTTTGATCCGGGCGATACGCCGCTCTCCATCCGGCAGGTGCGCGGCGCGCGGGTGGGAATGATGATCTGCTTCGATTGGATTTTCCCGGAAACCGCCCGCAGCCTGGCCGTGCTGGGGGCGGACATCGTCGCCCATCCCTCTAACCTGGTGCTCAGCTACTGCCAGCAGACCATGTTGTCGCGCTGTTTGGAGAACCATATCTTTGCGGTCACCGCCAACCGTTTCGGAAAAGATGTGCGGCCCCAGGGAGAGTTGAAATTTACCGGCAAAAGTCAAATTGTCGCTCCCAAGGGCGTGCTGCTTCACCGCGCTCCCTCGCAGCGGGAAATGCTTTACCTCACCCGGATCAACCCGGATGAAGCCCGTCAAAAAGACATCACCCCCCGCAATGATCTACTTGCCGACCGCCGGCCGGAGTTTTACCGGATTTTGAGTGAGAGAAAAGATTAGAATTTTTATCCAAACACTCTGCTTTCGGAGTACGGGAATTCTCCCATGCACCAGGTCTGCATTCGGAGTCGCCGGATATCAACTTGGATATTCTTTACACAAAAAAATCACGCCTGGAAAACCGGGCGATTCCAGCCGGAAACAATCCGAGAATTAAATAAAGAGATAATAGACCTTATTACCTTCTAAACAACTGTGATTATTAAAATTATAGAACCGATGTCATTTCCTGCCTGCGGTAGACAGGCGAACTCCAGGGATGGAGAGAAAAATCTGTAGCCAGTCGACGCTGTATTTGCTGAAATACCTGAAAGTCAATGAGAAGTTTTGAGTGTTAACAGATTTCTCCTCCCCGATGAATCGGGGAAGCCGCGGCAACGCCATCACTTTGGAGAAAGGGCGCATGACAAATTGTATTTTACAGACATTCTTTAAAAACCGTTGAAACGGTTAAATGATCGCTGCAAGATCTCATTAACACCGGGCTTAAGCCCGGTGTTAATGAGAAAGAAATTATTACATAGCCGTTTTAACGGCTTTCCATTGTGCAATTTGACATGCGCCCATTTTTTTGTTTTCCGGCTATCATCCGGAAACTTACCAGTTGGAGAGTCC
>JAJRYW010000065.1 GCA_024275555.1 Calditrichota bacterium
AGCGCCGTAAAGATGCCTCATTATAGGGCAGGTCGTTTACATAAATTCCGCCATCTTGCTGCGAGGGAGAGAGGAAAGAGAGAAACATCGGGGTCATATAATCCCGGGTGGGTATCTGCGGCGGATCGAGCGCCCAGGGGGAAAGCATATCCACCCCCGGCAGAACCAGCGAATCGGTGGTCATCAGAAATTCGGAGCGAAAATAGGCCCGCCAGTTCCCGGAATTGCGGTGCTGCCAGATGAGCGTAAACGGCAACCCCCGGCTGTATTCCGGCGCCAGGTTTTCCCCCGTCCCAAACACCAATTCGGAAGGCTGCCAATCCCCATTGCTGCTCCGCTGCCGCCTAAAAATCCGGCTGCTGCTCCCGCTCCCTTTTTGATAGGCCAGTTCATAGCCAATAAACGCCGGGGAAGAGGCGCTGTCGGGAACCAGGACCGTCTCGCTGCTCCAGGTCGAGTCGGCTAAGGAAAAACGGCTGATTAAGATCGCGCCGTCGCGTTCCCACACCACTTCGCTGTCGGCCAGGGAAGGTGTTCGGTCATCCGACGGGTGCGAGGTAATCCGGAATGTATCGCTTACCAGGCCGTTGTGATAGAGCGCCGAGTAGAGGTCCCAATTGCCGTGCCGGTTTGTTTCCCAGGCAATCAGCAGGGTGCTATTCCAGTTGTCCAGGGCGATGAGGGTGGCGCGCGGACGCCGCAGTTCCACCCCAGGGGCAGCCCGGTAGATCAGATGCTCGGTGTTTGGCGCGTCAAAGGTTTTCAGATAGATTGCGTCGGTGTTCCCATCCACCCGTTTCCAGACCAGGGCGTTATAGTTGATTAAGTTATAACGCGCAAACGAAGGCTCCAGGTTTTCCCCGGTGGAATCGCAGAGCAATTGCGGGGTTGTCCAGGGCAATTGCTGCCCGTAGAGAAAAAACAGCGAACCAATCAACCAGAAAATTACAATTAAGCGCATAACTCCCCCTTTCGGTTATAGATTTACAATTCCGCCCGATCAGCGCAGCAAAACCATCTTACGGGTTTGGAGGTATTTCCCGGATTTCAATCGAGCGTAATATACGCCGCTGCCCAGCGGTTTTCCGAAGGCGTCTCTGCCGTCCCAGGTCAACTCGTAGCTGCCGGGACTGAGCCTCTCCGAGACCAGTTTGATGATCTCACGTCCCAACACATCGTAGATTATCAATTCCGTAAATCCGCTTGCCCCGTTGGGGAATTCCGCGATCCGAAATCGCAAATGGGTAGAGGAATTAAAGGGGTTGGGAGAGTTTTGCTCCAGGTAAAACCGGCCCGGAAATTCATCGCCCTGATCCCCGATTGCCGTTAACGGGTATTCATCGGCGCCGCGCAGCCAGAAGCGCAGGCTGCTGTCCGGGTTAACCGGCAAGACCGCGGCAAAGGTGTCCGCCAAGAATCCGATAAACGGGGCGCCCATGGTGTTATTGTGGGTCAATTGGAGGGCAAAGGGGCTGCCGTCCGGCGCGGCCGGGTCAAAATCGACCGCCAGGTCGCTGCCATTGGTAGCGATGACAAGTTCCCATCCATCAATATTGCCGTCATCAAAGTCGTCGATGAGGTGGCCGCCCAATTCCACCCGGTCAATCCAATCGCGGATTTCGGTGTTCAATACTCCGCCTCCGCCCAGGGGCTCCAGGATAAACTCATCCAGCGGAGAATCCAGAAATCCCGCTGCATATTTGCCGATACGCTGCAAGGGGATTTCATAAAAGCGCCACAGGCTGTCCCGGTAGACATCGCCAAACCACTCCTGCCCGTCCTGTTCCAGCAGCCGGAAGCGGAACGGCAACCCGATGGGCGTCAGGGTGGTGTCGACAAAGGCGGTGTCGCCGCCCGATAAGGATAGCGGGCCAATCGAAACCTGCCGGAAACCATCTACGCGCAGGTTGATCTGGTACATCCCCGGCTGAAGGGAATCCGCCCGGAAAAAGCCGGCGCCGTCGGTGTGTGTATCCAACAGGGGAATTGCGGCAATACCGTCCCCGGTAACGGCGTCGCGTAAGTAACCCTGGATAACGCCAAACAATGGGGCGAGCGGATTTCCCTCCACCTGGTAAATCATGTCATTGGTATTATCCGCCAGCCAGAGATACTGGCCGTCCCAGGCCATTCCGTTAATCGCCCTGGCGTTGTTTGGCGCCGGAAAACTGGTGATGACCGCGCCGTTGGCCGGATCGAACTGGTACACGGTAGCAGCGCCGCTGTTTTGATTGTTCGCGCACCAGATGGTGCTGCCGTCCCAGGTTAATCCGAAAGGGCTGTCCCCGGGAAAAAGGAACGATGAGACCAGGTTCCCCAGGGTGTCGACTTCCAAAATTTCTTCGTTAGGAGCGCCGCTATCCGCGACCCGGAAATTGGCTCCGTCCCACTCAATCCCGATACACTGCTGGGAGGGAATGGCGATGGTGCGAATAACATTGCCGGACGCATCCAATTCCTGCAGGGTATTCCCGTTGATGACCGAAACCCAGAAATGGCCGTTGCGATAGGTTAATCCCAGCGCGCCGCTGATACCGGTGGGCGTGGTACTCAGCACCTGCCCGTTGACCGGGTCGATCTCGTAAATGATATGGTCGGTGAGACCCAATAGAAAAAGGTGCTGCCCGTCCCAGGCAAGGCCGGCGGAGTTAGAAGCAGGCGAAGCAAAGCTGTTCACCACCGTCCCGGGCTGGGCAATGGTTAAGGTGCATAGAAAAAAAATAAAGGTCAGGAAGGTACATCGGCAGGATTGCATGGCATTTGCCTCCACAGTTAAATGATCTATCTTGAACTGGTGTGATTCCGGAGGAATGTCTGCCGAATGCCGGCAACAGTAAAAATCTATGAAAATTAATCGCCGGGGTCAAGTCCCGCGCAACGTTCCCCTGCCTGGACGCCGAAGCAAATATCAACCCCGGCGCGGCTGCATCGAACGGTTCGCAAAAGCACTTGAATTTCCCCAGCAGGGTGGCTATTATTTAAACCGTGTTTGCATCACTTTTACTTCCGCGCGACGCCTGTGTGATCATTTTTTATGCGTCTCCCGGGGGAACACGGGTTGACACGTTCCCCGGGTAGCCTTAACGGTCACTTTGCCAATTCTCCGCGGAGCTTTGTGCAACCAATTGAACAGCGGTTATTACCAATACAAATCACGTGTTGAAAATTTGAGGCCGGGAAACGCTGAAGAAAACCGGGAAACGCTGAAACTCGTTTTAAAAACAAAACGAGCCGGTGCGCTGACATCCTCCGATCATCCCGATTGTGGGAGAAAAGCGGAAAAGCGGGAAAAGATATCCGCAACATCAAAAATTCAGGATATATTCGGGAGATATATAAATCTGCCCGATCAGCGGCAATCTGCGTCAAATAAGTTCAACTTGTGATGGACATGACCAATACTAAACAACTCATAATTCTTTGGAGGAGAACCCCATGCATTACCGGCAAATGAAAGTCCTATTAATTGAATTGATCCTGTTGGGATTGCTGGCCCTGCCGGCCGGCCCTGTTTATGCTCAGAACAGCCTGACCCCGGAAATTCTGGTCAGCTTAGAGCAGGTAACCAGCGCCCGGATTTCCCCGGACGGCCAAACCATCGCCTATCTCAAGATGGTTCCCAGGGGAGAGGAAGATAGTCCCGGCCGGGCTTTCAGCGAGCTATGGGTGAGTGATATCGCCGGCAAAGAACATCGCCGGTTTACTTACAAAACCCAGCCCGGGTTAATTGCCTGGTCGCCGGACGGCAAACTGGTCACCTTCACCGCCAAAAAAGCGGAATTTGATGAGCACGTCCAGGTGTACGGCCTGCCGGTGGACGGCGGGGCGGCCCGGCAGCTCACCGAATCGGAAACATCTGTGCTCGCCTATCGCTGGTCTCCGGACGGGCGATATATCGCCTACATCGCCGTTGATGCGGAGCCGGAAGAAGCCAAAGCAGCCAAGAAAGCCGGGGAAGACTGGATTATCTACGATCAAAATCTGCGCCACCACCGGGTGTGGGTGCGCGATGTGGCCGAAGAAGTTACGCACATGCTCTATTCCCAGGAGATGTCCACCTGGGATTTAACCTGGGCGCCGGACAGCAAAACCCTGGTCTTACAGGCCAGCGAATTGCCGCTCACCGACTACTCCTATATGTTCAAACAGCTTTACACGGCCTCCCTGGATGACGGCGCCCCGCGCCATCTTTGTGAAACCAAAGGCAAGCTGGGCCCCATGGCCGTGTCTCCGGACGGGAAAACCCTGGCCTTTGCCGGGGCAACCGGCATGAACGACCCCCTGGCCCAGAGCCTCTTTGTGGTATCCCTCAGCGGCGGTGTTCCGGTCAACCTCACCAAAGGATTCCAGGGCTCGGTGCGCTCATTGGCCTGGAAAAATGACCGGGAAATCGTTGCCCTGTCTACCGAAGGGGTAGAAAACACGTTGAGAGTGTTCCCCAAAAAAGGCGGCGCCTCCAAACTGCTCTACCGGGGCGCGCCGGTACTGAGTTCCTTTTCCCTCCACCCGGCCAGCCGCCGCTTTGCAGCGATTGGCCACGCCGCCGGTCATCCCCGGGAACTGTTTACCGGCAAATTGAACAAATCCGCCGTAAAACGCCTGACCCACAGTAATCCGGTGTTGGAGAAAATTTCCCTGGCCCGCCAGGAGGTGGTGGAATGGAGCGCCCCGGACGGCCTGAACATCCAGGGCGTCCTCACCTATCCGCTGGATTACCAGCCGGGACAGCGTTATCCGCTGGTGCTGCAAATCCACGGCGGCCCGGAAGGGGTGAGTCTGAACGGCTGGAGCAGCTCCAGCGGCTACCCGGTGCAGGTGCTGGCCGCTGACGGCTACATGGTGCTGCAACCGAACTACCGGGCCAGCGGAGGTCGCGGCGTGGAATTCAGCAAGATGGATCACAACGATTTGGGCGGCAAAGAATTTGACGACGTGCTGGCCGGTATCGACGCCCTGGTGGAGCGGGGGCTGGTGGATAACGAGCGGGTGGGTACCGGCGGCTGGTCCTACGGCGGCTACTTTTCCGCCTGGGCGGCCACAAAACACAGCCAGCGCTTCAAAGCCTCGGTAGTGGCCGCCGGATTGACCAACTGGATTTCTTTTACCGGCACCACCGATATCCCCTACGAGATGTCCTTAGTGCACTGGAACTCCTGGTGGATGGACCAGCGCGACCTGCACTGGGAGCGCTCCCCGCTCTACCATATCGGAAACGCGCAGACGCCTACCCTGGTGGTGCACGGCCTGAAAGATGAGCGGGTGCATCCCGAGCAGAGCCTCGAACTGTATACCACCCTGAAAATCCGGGATATTCCCACCAAGCTGATTATGTATCCCCGCGAACCGCACGGCCTGCGGGAAGTGCAGCATCAGAAGCACTTTATTCAATCGGTGCTGGATTGGTATAAGCAGTATTTGAAAAAGGCGGAGAAGAGCGAGCAAGTGATTAATTGACGGCAGCGCAGAGTTCTAAGACGACGGAAACCACAATGTCGTTTCGTACTCCCGGACGCGGTGAGAAACCTGTCGGCCTACTGTGAACATACAGATTTCTCACTTCGTTCGAAAAGACAAGCAGTGAGGTCCGAGAGAAAAAGGGATAAACCACAATCTCGTTTCGTACTCCCGGACGCGGTGAGAAACCTGTCGGCCTACTGTGAACATACAGATTTCTCACTTCGTTCGAAAAGACAGGCAGTGAGGCCCGAGAGAAAAAAGGATAAATCGCAATGTCGTTTCGTACTCCCGGACGCGGTGAGAAACCTGTCGGCCTACTGTGAACATACAGATTTCTCACTTCGTTCGAAAAGACAAGCAGTGAGGCCCGAGAGAAAAAAGGCGGTTTCCATCCTCGTCACCATCCCGGCAGCCAAGATGGTGACGCCATAGCAAGGGAAACTCCGTTTCCAATTGTGCAGTAGAACCAGAGTTGCCGGAACATTTGCGTTGCAAAACTGGAGGAATAAAATGCGTATGAATATGAAAAAGTTGCTCATCGTTTTGTTGCTGATCGGTGTTGGTTCCGGCAGTTCTGCAGTTGCAGGAACCGGTGAATTTGGGTTTTCAGCCGGAATAAATAGAACTTCTTTAGATTATGAAGACACCTTCGATGTCTGGTCACTAAACAAGCGAAATCTTTTCAATCTGACCGCAATATTCGAATTGCCAATTTACAAAAACCTGAATATTCAAACAGGAATCAGATACTATAAAATTGGGAATGATGTTGACCTTGATTTTTCCGGTACACCTGGAAAGCAAATCGAACAGAATTTTAAGATTACACAAAACTATTTGGCGTTGCCGGCCCGAATTAAGTTCTCAATTTTTAATCAACCGACCTTCTATGTGCATTCCGGATTGGAAATAGGATATTTACTCTCCGCATCAACAGAAGTTGTAAGATCGGATCAATCGACAACGGAAGAAGATATAAAAAACACCCTGCACAAAACAAACCTGAATGCCTTAATTGGCGCCGGGATAGAATTTGATTTATCAAGAATCATTATATTTATGGAATCGTATTATGCTTACGGTTTAACTGATATTCCGAAAAAGGATGAATGGCTCTTTAACTGGCAAACACGTGAATTGAGCTTTATTTTCGGGTTCAAGTTTAGATTGAATTAACGGACGTTGAAAGTGAGCAGGTAATTAACTGAGCGCAGCGTAACATTGGCTTTTTCCAACGGGCTGGATACCCAAACGGTTATGCCGACACCGAAGGCGATTTGGAAAAACTTTCTTTGGGGGTAACTTCCGGTGTGTAAACCAGTTTTCGGTAGCCGCAGTGTCGGCGCAGGTTAAATGGGGGCGTTAGCCGTAAGCTTTTTTCGTACTAACCGCATCCCTGGAAGCGAAATGGCAATCGACCAACTACCGAGGACCCGGAAGGTTGAGTCAATAGGAGTGAATTTCCCTTGATCATCCGAAGTGGATGTGAACCTAAATTTACTTTGTTTTTTCAAGGTGATATTGTTAAACTTCCACAACACGGCCAAATAAATTGAAAATTTGGAGCATCTTTTATGAATCCCAAAGAAATTATCTTGCGAGAAATTGAACATGTTCCTGAAGACGTGTTAGAAGAAGTACTCGACTTTCTTAAGTTTTTAAAACAAAGGAAAAGTCTCGATATGTTCGAAGTCACTGCTGCCAGTGAATCTGCACTAAAGAAGGATTGGTTACGCCCTGAAGAGGACGAAGCGTGGCAACATTTGTAAAAGGCGATGTTGTAGTGATTCCATTCCCCTTTTCGGACCTTACCCAAGCAAAAAGACGACCAGCACTTGTTCTCGCCACACTCAAGGGAAACGATTTGATTCTTTGTCAAATTACCAGTCAAAACGTACGGGATGACTATGCCATTCCTCTCGATAATTCAGACTTTCAGACAGGTTCTCTCAAACAGGCAAGTAATATTCGCCCTAACCGCGTTTTCACTGCAGATAAAAGAATTATTCTTTACAAGGTAGGCGAGCTTAAGCGAGAGAAGACTAAATCGGTAATAAAGAAAATTATTCACATTTTGGAAACAGAATAATTTTTATAAGGATTCACTACCGTGCACATTTTATATTAGTGCGCTTGCCCCTTCGGGGGATCAACAGGGATTTGCACGCCTGCCCCTCCACAACGTGGTGACGTTGTCATTGGGGGATTTCTCAGGCTGTTTATGATTTTTGCAGATGTTTTCGCAAAAACAAATAAAGTTGATCAATAGGGACGAAGACGACTTCTGCTCTGTTCCCTAAAAATCCGTGGCTTCTAAAAAAGTGCACGGTAGAGAATATAAAGAAAGGAATCCGTAGGATAACAACGAACAATGCATTGTGATAGATGAGCGAGCAGTGAGAGGCAAATAGTCGCATAGCCAACGGCTAACATCGCGTGGAGCGGACAAGAGGGCTCCTACTTGTTGGACAGTTTTGTGCCCTCTTAAAGGCTTATTTTAAAAGTAAGTTATGTGCTCTTAAACCTCTCGTCGCCCACGCTTTCGTTAGCCACACACCCCCAACCCTAAAATAAAAAGGATAGTAGAAATGAGTAAAGAAAGCAAGTGCCCGGTAGCGGGCGGAGTAAATAAGCAAGTCACCGGACGGGGTCTCTCGAACCGGGATTGGTGGCCGAACCAGTTAAACCTGGGGATTCTTCATCAGCACTCTTCCAGGAGCAACCCGATGGGTGAGGAGTTCAACTATGCCGAGGAATTCAAAAAGCTCGACCTGCAGGCCTTGAAGAAGGACCTTTATGCGCTGATGACGGACTCCCAGGACTGGTGGCCGGCTGATTATGGCCACTACGGGCCGCTTTTCATCCGGATGGCCTGGCACAGCGCCGGCACCTATCGCATCGGCGACGGCCGCGGGGGAGCGGGCTCCGGTTCGCAACGCTTTGCGCCCCTCAACAGTTGGCCGGACAATGCCAACCTGGACAAGGCGCGCCGGTTGCTCTGGCCCATCAAACAGAAATACGGCAAAAAGATTTCCTGGGCCGATCTCATGATCCTGGCCGGCAACTGCGCCCTCGAGTCGATGGGACTAAAGACATTCGGCTTCGGCGGGGGACGCGAGGACATTTGGGAGCCGGAAGAGGACATTTACTGGGGCTCCGAGGGCGAGTGGCTGGGCGACAAGCGCTACTCAGATGACCGGGAACTGGAGAATCCCCTCGCCGCGGTACAAATGGGCCTGATCTACGTAAACCCGGAAGGGCCGAACGGCCAACCGAGTGCGGTTGCTTCCGGCCGCGACATTCGCGAGACCTTTGCGCGTATGGGCATGAACGACGAGGAAACCGTTGCTCTTGTGGCCGGTGGGCACACATTCGGCAAATGCCACGGCGCTGCCAGCGCCTCCCACCTGGGCCCTGAACCGGAGGGGGCCGACATCGAAGAGCAGGGCCTGGGCTGGAAGAACAGTTTTGGCTCCGGTAAAGGCGACGACACCATTACCAGCGGTATCGAAGGCGCCTGGACCCCGACCCCGACAAAGTGGGACATGAGTTATTTCGACATGCTTTTCGGCTATGATTGGGATGTGGTGAAGAGTCCCGCCGGCGCCTGGCAGTGGGTACCGGTCAATCCGGATGAAAAGGATCTCGCCCCGGCGGCGCATGATCCCTCCAAACGGGTCACCACCATTATGACCACCGCGGATATGGCCATGCGGATGGACCCGATATACGGCCCGATTTCGAAACGTTTCCATGAAAACCCGGAGGAGTTTGCCGATGCATTTGCCCGGGCCTGGTTTAAGCTGACCCACCGCGACATGGGCCCCCGCTCACGCTACCTCGGTTCGGAGGTTCCCGACGAGGAACTGATCTGGCAAGACCCCCTTCCCGCAGTCGATCATGAGCTGATCGATGCGCAGGATATTGCGGACTTGAAGGGCAAAATCCTGGCCTCGGGCCTGTCGGTTTCTCAACTGGTCTCGACCGCCTGGGCCTCGGCGTCTACCTTCCGCGGTTCGGACAAGCGCGGCGGCGCCAACGGGGCGCGTATTCGCCTTGCGCCGCAAAAGGATTGGGAGGTCAACCAGCCCGCCCAACTGAAGACGGTGCTGAACAAACTGGAAGAAATCCAAAAGGAATTTAACCGGGCGCAAACAGGCGGGAAGAAGGTTTCGCTGGCCGACTTGATTGTCCTGGGCGGTTGTGCCGGCGTCGAACAAGCGGCAAAGAATGCCGGTTACGATGTCTCTGTTCCCTTCACCCCGGGACGCACGGATGCCTCGCAGGAACAAACCGACGTGGAGGCATTCGCGGTACTCGAACCGTGTGCAGACGGATTCCGTAATTATCTCAAAAGCCAATATGCCGTCTCGGCAGAGGAACTGCTGCTTGATCGGGCGCAACTGCTGACCCTGACCGCTCCCGAGATGACGGTTCTTATCGGCGGAATGCGCGTTTTGAATGCCAACTACGGGCAGTCACAGCACGGCGTCTTTACGAAACGGCCGGAAACACTTACCAATGATTTCTTCGTGAATCTGCTCGACATGGGCACAACCTGGGAAGCCGTCACGGAAGACAAAGACCTGTTCGAGGGGCGTGATCGCGCAACAGGCGAACTGAAGTGGACCGGCGCCCGCGTCGACCTCATCTTCGGCTCGAACTCCCAACTGCGGGCCCTGGCGGAAGTCTACGCTTGTGAGGACTCCCGGGAGAAGTTCCTGAACGACTTTATCGCCACATGGAACAAAGTCATGAACCTGGACCGTTTCGACCTGGCCTGATGGCCGCATAAACGTCTTGCCGGGCTTCTGACAGGACAGCATACAATCAGCTAACAACCGGTACCGGCGGACGGCGCTTGCCGCCGCCGGACCGGGATAATCAAAAAGGTATCAAAACAAATCCGCCCGGGCTTTTGGATTCTACAACACGCCGCCAATCATACCAATGCAGCCAGATGCTACACCGCCAGGAATAAACATCGGCGCCGAGAAACATCAAGGGCCCGATTGACCAACCTCAGCAAACCGGCGCCTCTCAGGGGGTGGATACCCAAACCGCCACGCCGACACAGATAGCGACTTGGAAAAAGCGGGTCTTTGGGATAACTTCGGATGTGTAAACATCGCCCGGGCAGCCGCGGCGTTGGTGCGGGTTAAGCGGGAATTGTTCGAACATGCAAAACGACTACTCGAAAAAACTCTCCGCAGAACGGTTAAAACAGTGTTACGAAATAGCGCCTCTTCGAATTCGCCAGTACTTGGAGGCTGAAATAGAGTATGTTCTGGGAAATATCGACTCGCCGAATCATGTTTTGGAACTTGGCTGTGGCTATGGTCGCGTATTGAAAAGGCTCATCGGAAAGGCAGGGAGAATAGTCGGCATTGATTCATGCGGTGAAAGTCTCCAATACGCAAAGAAATATCTTCCGGCATCCGCTGCCTATGAGCTCGATGAGATGAATGCGATATCACTTCAATTCGAATCTCACCAATTTGATGTGGTCTTTTGTATCCAAAATGGTATTTCCGCCTTTAAGGTGGATCAACGAGAGCTGATTGAAGAAGCTGTGCGTGTTACCCGGCCGGGTGGAAAAGTGCTTTTTTCCAGTTATAGTGAGAAGATTTGGAAAGACCGTTTGGAATGGTTTCAGCAACAATCCGCCGCGAAACTGCTGGGCGAACTTGATTATGAAGCGAGCGGAAACGGCATAATAGTTTGCCAAGATGGATTCAGAGCGACGACAATTTCAGCAGAAGATTTCCAAAATCTGACTTCCGGCATCGATGCGAGTATAAGTATTGAAGAAATAGATGATTCAAGTATTTTCTGTAAAATAATTGTAAACGAGAAGAAATAATAAGGCCGCCTTCTAACCCGTCGCAATAGCAAAAAAAGGGCTTTTGTATGCAACTCACTCCACCAAAACACTCCGGATATTTTAAAATATTCGTAATCATCAGTATTCTTTTGGTACATCATTTCCCCCTTTATGCCCAGAATGCTGATCAACTTTCTCCCGGTAAAAATCTGTGGCTTCAATGAATTTCGGTCAAGTATTTTTGAGTTCTAAAAATTTTTATGGCGAGATATCTTTGCAGTACTCCACTAAGAAATCCATCTATTCTGCACAATACTTCGGTTTGTTTAATCTCTCATCTTCAGTTCCTTACCACAACTCAAATGACTCAAATAGTTTTGATGCGATCAACCTGCTATATGGTCGCATACATAGGTCTTCATACTTCAAGATGTCATATTCAACAGGAATTTCTCTTATAATCATTCCCGACGCAAAAAGGAGTGGTGATGTGGTAATGAGGGATACTGGTTTAAAAGTTGGCTTACCCGTATCGTTCCAATTTATATATACGCCAATACGTTTAATAGGAATTGGTATGAAAGCTTTTGCAAATGTGAATTCAGCGGATTCCTTTGGGGGTGCGAGTGTCGGGTTATATTTGGGTAAAGTGAAATAGTTTAGAATGTACATCTCGTGCCACAGCTCCGGCTGTGTCGCGTACATACGGACCGTTGTGCAACACTCCCTTGCCCTGAGAATTTTTCAATCCGATCGAACCACCCGAAGAATCGCTTTTTAACAACTTGCTACCATGCACTTTTTTATAGCCACTGATTTGGATTG
>JAJRYW010000066.1 GCA_024275555.1 Calditrichota bacterium
CCTGGAGTTAAGCGGCAAAGCCTTTCTGCCGGCGCTGCTGCTCTTTGTCGCCTGGAATCTCTACTACCTGCCGGCGGTGCTGGATTATCATCCCGAGTCTTACTTTAAATTGGGATTCTGGGACCCGCAACGCCTGGAGCTTCTGGGATTGGGCATCTACCGGGTGCTGACCAGCCTGGACCACTGGGGCTATATTCTGATCGGCTTCCTGGCCGTTGCGGCAATCAACCTGCTCTTCTGCCGGGACCGGGGCAACCTGTTTTTACTGATCTGGATCGTTTTGCTGATCCTGGGCTTCTGGGTGCTGCTCTATCACTTGCAGCTCAACATCAAGGCCAACATCAACAACACCTTCCGGCGCGGCACCTTTAAGCTTTGGCCGATCATGATCTACTACATCGGCAGTTCCGCGTTTATAGGGCAAATCTCCCAAAAGTTATACCAATGGGAAAACCAGGGAACTTTTAGCAAACGGAAAGAAAAATCATGAAAAACGGCAACATGTTGATTACCGGGGGCGCCGGTTTTGTCGGGTCGAATCTGGCCGTTGCCCTGAAGCAGCGCTATCCCGACGCCCCGGTCATCGCCCTGGATAATTTACGGCGGCGCGGCGCGGAGTTAAATCTTCCCCGCTTGCAGGAGGCCGGGGTGGAATTTATTCACGGCGATGTGCGCAACCCCGGCGATCTGGAACTTGATCAGCAGATCGGGGTTCTGATCGAGTGTTCCGCGGAGCCCTCTGTGCTGGCCGGGTACGGCGGCTCCCCCCGCTACACACGGGACGCCAACCTGGTCGGGGCGCTCCATTGCCTGGAAGCGGCGCGGCGTTGCCAGGCCGATGTTATCTTTCTCTCGACCAGCCGGGTTTATCCCTATCAAACGCTGAACAGTTTAAACTTTCAGGAAACGGAGCTGCGCTGGGATTTGGAAGATGACCAGCCGGTTGCCGGGGCCTCATCACGGGGAATCTCGGAAGATTTTCCGCTGGAAGGCCTCCGCTCGCTCTACGGGGCCACTAAACTGGCTGCGGAGCTGGTTTTTGCCGAGTACACCGCGATGTACGGAATGAATATCATCATCAACCGCTGCGGAGTGATTGGCGGGCCCTGGCAGATGGGCAAAGTGGACCAGGGGGTGTTTACTCTCTGGACAGCCCGGCACTATTTTAAACGGCCGCTCAAATACATCGGATTTGGGGGACAGGGAAAGCAGGTGCGGGATCTGCTGGACATCCGCGATTTGGTTCGCCTGATCGATCTGCAACTGAACCATCCGGAGAAATACAGCGGCCGGATTTACAACGTGGGCGGCGGCCGCTCAAATTCGCTTTCATTGCAGGAGACCACTCAAATCTGCCGGGAGATTACCGGCAACCGGATTGAGATCACCCCGGAGCCGCCGGAGCGGCCGGCAGATATTAAATACTATGTCTCGGATAATTCCCGAATCCGGAATGAGTGCGGCTGGCAGCCTGCTTATACCGCCCGGGAGACACTGGCCTCTATCTATGAGTGGATCAAAAACAACGAAGCGGCGCTGAAGACAGTGCTGGAATAGCTATTTCAGCAGCACCATAGAGCGGGTTTCCATAACCCGGTTGGCCAGCCGGAGCTGGTAGAAGTAAACCCCGCTGGGGGCTGGGTCACCTTGTTCATCCCGCCCATCCCAGCGCAACCGGTGGGTTCCCGCCGACAGCAGCTGATCCACCAGCGTTCGCACCTCTCTTCCCAATTGATCAAAAACGGTAAGCGTTACCCACTCGGCATTCTTAATCCCGACTTCCATATGGGTCGCCGGGTTGAAGGGATCGGGGAAATTATCGCCCAGTCGCCAGTGGGTGGGAGGGGAAATCCCTCCCTGCTCCAGCCCGGTGGGAGACCTGCGCAAGCGATAGATTTTGCCGTCAAATGCACACAGGTAGAGTTCCCGGTTTTCGTCCACCCCAAAGCTGGAAATGTTCAGCGAAGAATTCAGCAGTTCCAGGTTTACGGGAGGATTGACGCCGTCGTACTCCAGGGCCCAGATACGCCCGCTGCCGAAATCTGCGTAGATGTATTTCCCGGTTAGCTCCGGCAGGGCAGGGCCGCGATAGACATAGCCGCCGGTAATAGAAATCCCCAGGCTGTGATCATATTCCCAGATGGGTAATATTTTGCCGGAGACGTCGCAGCCGTTTGGAGGATTAAAGCAGTGGGCGCCCTCCATAACCCGCCAGCCGTAATTTCCCCCGCTGACGATGACGTCGATCTCTTCGTAGCGATCCTGGCCCACATCGGCGGCCCAAAGCCGGCCGTCAACCGGGTCGAAGCTGATCCGCCAGGGGTTGCGCAGGCCGTAGGCGTAAATTTCCTCCAGGTACCCCTGGTTGTTGTTGTAAAACGGATTGTCGGCAGGGATGGCGTAATTTAATCCCGCCTGGGTGCTGTCGACATTGATGCGCAGGATGGAGCCCAGCCAGGTTTGCCGATTTTGGCCGTTGTTCAGCGGGTCGCCCCCGCCGCCCCCGTCGCCGGTGGTGATGTAGAGATAGCCGTCGTTGGGGCCGAAGGCCAGCGCCCCGGCGTTGTGGTTGGAAAAAGGACGGGGGATGGTCATCAGCACCACCTCGCTGTTGGGGTCGGCCTGGTTGGGATCGTTTGCGCTTACCGTGTAGCGGGCAATGACGGTGCGATTGGGGCTATCGGCAGTATAGTTGACGTAAAAATAGCCGTTCTGGGCGTAGCGGGGGTGAAAGGCCAATCCCAGCAAACCTTCCTCGTTGCGGGAATCATCCACCCGGTTGCGGATATCTAAAAACACGCCGGCGCTGTTAACAGCTGAGTCATTGGGAAAAACGTTGATGATCCCGGCCTGCTCGACCACAAAGATGCGGTTGCTGCCGTCGCCGGCGTTCTGCAGATCGACCGGGCGGGCAAAACTGAGATTGGGAAACGCCTCCTGCAAAACCACCTGACTCTGAACTGGCTGGGTTTGGCAGCCAATAAATAATATTTGCAGCGCAACATAAAGCCCCAGTGAAGCGCGGCGGCGGATGATCGATTTGACTGTATCTATTCTGTACATATTTTCCTCGGTATTATGTGGGTAGAGAGGCCTTCCCGGCCGGGTTGTCCGCTGTTCTGTTGTGCTTAAAGTATAAATCGGTGTGAAGGCGAAAGGTTCCGGAGAAAAAAACGATCATGCCTTTACAACGATCAGGGGGTCTTGAGAATTCAGCATTTCTGGAGTGACAGGTGATAGTTGCAGATAAAACCGAATCTATGCGGCAAAGACGTTTTACGCCCCAAGCCGGGTTCATGGCTTTTTGGCGCACCTGGGATTACGAATAAAATGTGAATACTTATAATTTTTATCTGCACGGTTCGCTTAAATTTTTTGAGATTATCAAAATTTAATCTTCGCACCTAAGGTAATGTTTTAATAAGAGTAAAATGCATTTGGGGGGGGCGCATGACGAATTGTATTTTACAGACATTCTTTAAAAACCGTTGAAACGGTTAAATGATCGCTGCAAGATCTCATTAACACCGGGCTTAAGCCCGGTGTTAACGAGAAAGAAATTATTACATAGTGTCTGGCCGAATAGTCACTAAGTATCTGTTTATAATCGGTTGAAAAGTAATAAATTCCCACGAATGTTTAACATAAATATTGAACTTACGCAAGATAATTCACGAAAAGAGGTA
>JAJRYW010000067.1 GCA_024275555.1 Calditrichota bacterium
AATTTGCAGAAAAAATTGCCACTATCCTGGAGAATCCTGACAGGTTTTATGCTGCCGTTTTTTCTCAGCGCAGAGAAAGGCGCTCAAGTCGGTATTTTCCTGGCAACATCAAAACAGATGGAGAATGTGAGCGGCAAATATTTCAATCGCTTCAAGGAGACGCGCTCATCAGAGTTATCATACGATTTAGAAATCGCAGGACGGCTATGGGAACTCAGTGAGGGAATGACCGGAATTAAATGGAATGATAATTTATGAAACAGGGAAAGACTTCCAAAGTCTGGGAGACTTAAGTCTCTCCCATAATTTTTCGCCCGGAACGGTTGTACTGGGCGATCAGATCTGGTGTGCGACGCACACGAAAGCCGACAAAAGCTCTATCAGCTCTCAAGGTCAAAATTACATAAAATAAATTCAATAGTAAAAAGTGTGCGTCGCACAATTTTGCTCTTTGATCGCACCGGAGGTGCCCCCGGTGCGGAAAAATGGCGCAGGACTTTAGTCCCAATCACTATAGCAAGGCCAATGGGGATAAAAATCTCTGGCCATTTCCCGCCCGGCACGAATGTACTGGGCGATCGAGGCAGTTGCAGGATGATATTGTCGCGCTGGTGGGCAAGGCACTGGAGAACATGCAGCCGGCAACTCTTTCTTCCGGCAATGGCGTTGTTCGTTTCCAGGTGAATCGGCGGAATAATCCTTCCGCCACTTTAGCGCGGCAAACGGATTTGAACGGCCCGAACGATTATGCCGTGCCTGTGCTGCAGGTGAGAGGTGGGGATGGGAATGTACTCGCCCTGCTCTTTGGCTACGCCTGTCATGCGACGGTGCTGAATGGCTATGAGTGGTCCGGAGATTACCCAGGATTTGCGCAACTGGCGTTGGAGGAGCGATTCCCGGGTGCGACAGCCATGTTTTTCCAGGGCGCTGGCGCCGACCAGAATCCGCTGCCGCGTCGGACTGTACCGCTGGCCTGGCAATACGGTCAGGAACTGGCGGCGGCCGTGCAGCGGATGACTATGGAACCGCGCGAGCCGCTGGCCGCTGAACTGAAAACCGCCTATCGGGAGATCGAACTGTCCCTGGCGCCACCGCCGGGCGAGCAGGCGCTGAGCGCCATAGCCGAAAACGAGAGCGGCAGTCGTCAGAGATGGGCGCAATGGATGCTGCGTCGGTTAAAGCGCGGCGAGTCGCTGCCGACTTCCTACCCGTATCCCGTGCAGGTGTGGCGTCTCGGTCGCCAGGCCATTTTTGTCCTCGGCGGCGAAGTGGTCGTAGACTATGCCATCCGCTTAAAGCGCCTGTTCGGTCAGGGTATTTTTGTTATGGCCTATAGCAACGATGTCATGGCCTACATCCCTTCCGCGCGTGTCTTGCGCGAAGGCGGCTACGAGGGCCTCACCTCGCAAATTTTCTACGGACTGCCGGCCGCCTGGCGTGCGGATATTGAGACGCGAATCATTCGGGCGGCCATCGATCTCGCCGGAGAGGCCGGCGTGCCCATGCCGGATGCCAGATTGGTGGAAGAGTGATTAATTGGCTCCCTGATAGGGCGCCTGATCGTGTCCCGTATTTATTTACCGAACACAGGGATTACTGAAAAACGCCGTTTAAAACCCCTCTTGAGAGGAGTGCCGCGAAGCGGCGGGGTGTGTTTATCGGAATTCGCGGCTAAAGCTCAAGCCCCGAAAAAAGTCGGAATGTTTTACACACCCTTAACTCCCATCTCAAATGGGGACTTTTCCCGTGTCCAGTTCCAGAGATGTGGGAGACGATCAGGATAGGGCGTCGCGAGCCGATCCGAAAGGAAATATATCCGCTACGCTTTTTGCTTGATCTCAGCGGCATGCCGGTGAATTTTGTCGATGGCCTCTGCGATGGCGTCCATATCCTTTTTCGACCCTAACAGGACATTTTGTGGCAGCCACACCGCCTCGGCGCACAACTGGTCATTGGCAGGACACTGGTTTTCTTCAACGTATTTATTGAAATCCAATTTTTCCTTTGGATAGATGATCTGAAACGCCCGCGAAGAAAGCGCATCTTTTAAATAGGGCATGTTGTTCAAAGGCGTGTAACCACCGGAGCAGGGAATGCCTTCCGCTTGCAGCGCTTTCAGGAATTGTTCGCGGCTCATGCCGGCAAACTGTTCCTGCTTGTATCGGAACGGAAAGAGATGGTAAGCGGCACGGGTCACATGATCGTATAACCGATAGGGCAGAATACCGGGGATGTCTTTGATCTGCGATTTCAGATAGGTGGCATTGCGGTTGCGTCGCTCCGTTTGTTCCTCCAGGCGTTGCAGTTGCGCCAGCCCGATGGCTGCCTGGTATTCCGTCATGCGCGTCTTGGTGCCAACCATCACGTACTGGCCGGATACGTCTCCCACCATGTTGCCGTAGGGTCGCCCAAAGTTGTGGAACGAAAAGGCTCGATCCATAAAGTCATCATCATCGCTGACAATGGCCCCGCCTTCGCCGATGGGCAGATTTTTCGAATTTTGAAAGCTGAAACATCCGGCATGACCAAACGTGCCCATCTTTTTATGGTTGATTTCCGCCAGCCAGGCCTGGCAGGCATCTTCAACCACGATGAGGTTGTGTTTTCTGGCAATGGCCATGATGCGCTCCATGTCCGACGGTAGACCAAGAATATGCACCGGCAGAATGGCTCGTGTCTGCGGCGTTATCTTTTCCTCGATCTTGTCCGGATCCATCTGAAAGGTTTCGGGATCGACATCCACAAAAATGGGCATGGCATTGTTCATCAGGATAGCGTCGATTGTGGCAATGAACGTGTACGGTGTTGTCAGCACCTCGTCGCCCGGGCCGATGCCCAGCATGCGCAGGGCAATGATAAGCGCATGGGTGCCGTTGGTCGTAGCCAGGGCCCGTTTAGTGCCGATGGTCTCGGCCCACTTTTTCTCAAATTCTGCTACCACCCCGGCGCGCGACCACACCCCGCTGCGGAGTACCTCGATTACCCGATCTTCATCCGTCTCTGGATTCCAGATCGGCCATTTTATCCACTGGCCAGTAAACGCGGGCTTGCCGCCAAGAATGGCTGGCCGGCCACCCTTTGCAACGCCTGCTAAAGCAGAACCAAAACTGGCAGCACCCGCTGCCCCGGCAACGCCCAGCGAGGTCTGCTTTAGAAACGACCGACGGGGAATGCTTTTGTTTTGCATCATCATATCCTTTCGCTTTATGCGACAATTGGCTTGATGAAATATACAAAGAATCCGATAAAATCCAAAATAATAGTCACCCCAGTTCACCGGGGTGCCTTATGAGCGGCGTATTGCCGGATATAGGGGAGCACTGCAATTCATTGTGACGCGCAATTCGCAAGGATTTTAATCCAACGCCTTGATTAATTTTCAGCTCGCTATGCATGGGATTTATTTCCCCCGCCATTTCGTGCCTGGCACGAATATGCCGGGCGATCGGAAAGATTAGTTTTCTGCTAAAAGTCCTCAAAGGTTTCCAAAACCTTTGAGGACTGGCCACGTTATCTCATCAAAATCATCTTGCCGCTTTTGACCTGTCCCCCGAATTGCAGCCGGTAGAAATAGACCCCTGAGGCCACCTGCCGGCCCAACCGGTCGCGACTGTTCCAGGTGACCGTGTGCGTGCCCGCGGGTTGGGCGGCGTTGAGCAGGGTAACCACCTCGCGGCCGCGCAGCTCGTAGATTTTCAGTACCACCCGGCCCGTTTCGGGCAGGGTGTAGCGAATAGTGGTTTCGGGATTGAAGGGGTTGGGGTAGTTTTGTACTTCAAAGCCAGAGGATTCAACTACCGCGCTGGAATCCGAGGCAAAATATCCCTCTTCGCCGGACTCGCCCAATTCCGCTTTAGCCGATAGCGCCGTGGGATTGTCCGGATATTGATCGATAACCTGTTTGAACATCTCTTCGGCTTGTTTCTCATCTTTCACGTAATACTTGTAAATGATCCCTTTGCCGTACAAAACCTCGCAGGCCAACTGGCTCTTGCCGACTTTTTCC
>JAJRYW010000068.1 GCA_024275555.1 Calditrichota bacterium
CTTCCCGCTCGCCAAAAAGATGCTCTTTATTGAGCGAAACCAGGTTGATGACCCCGAACACCTGCCCGTTCAGCAACAGCGGCGTCGAGAGCAGCGAGGCGATGCCGCTGTACTTTTCCCGGAAATACTGCCGGCCAAATACTTCCTCCGGTTGATGAGTAATCAACGGTTTTTTGTAGCGCGACACCCACCCGGCCAGCAAAGTATTCATAAAATGATCCAGCTTCTCATCGCGGCTTTGCTGATCGCGCACCAGCGTTTTGGCGTGGGTCTGGGAGGCGTCGCCAAGCAGCAAGATCGACCCCTGGTCGGCCTGGCAGAGTTGCAGCGTTTCTTCCAGAATTTGCTGCAGCAACTCTTCCACCGGCCGGGTGGTGGCCAGCAGCTCCAACACCGTATTCAGGCGTTCGAAGTCCGCCGCCTGGGCTTCTAACTGGCGGACTCTGGCGATGAGATTGGAATCATTCATTTTTTTCCTATTTGAGGTGTTTGCTCAGCAGCGCCTGAAAACGCGGTTCATTTTTTAACCCAACAAAATCGGGGTGAATTTTCATCCAGATAAAATTGTAAAAACCGTGGGCGATGGCCTTTTCCAAAAAATCAATCGCTCGCTGTTTGTTCCCCAAAACCGCCTGAAGCTGCGCCTGCTGGAAGTAACGGGTGGAATCCATCTGCACGACCTTATCGGCTAAAAACCGGCTCTTTTCCGCATCGCCCATGCGGCTGTAATATAAGGCCTGGTTGACAAAGTAATCCGCATTTTTGGGGCGATTCCGAAACCAGGCGGTATTGGCGCGATAGAAACGCCGGAACTCTTCCCGCGCCGCCCCGTCTTCTCCGGCTGTTTGATAAACCAGCCCGGCCTGGTAATAGCCGTCGAATTCATCTTTGTGCATCCTGGCGATCCGGAGAAAGACCTCTACCGCTTCGGAATATTTTTTTCGCATCCGGTAAGTATAGCCGAGGCGATAGAGAAGCAGAATATTATCGGGACGGAGTCTCAGGCAACGCTTAAGGGCCTTTTCGGCTTTTTCCAGCGAATCCTGGCCAAGATACACCCAGGCGAGATTGTGATGCGCCCAATAATGATCCGGGTTGATCCGAATCTGCCGTTTGGCCCAGACCCGGGCCGAGTCTATTTCTCCCGTATAGTAAATGTGCAGAATGTTGAGCCCGTTATAGGCCAGCATCAGGGTGGGGTCCAGGCGAATGGCCGTTTTAAACTCCTGGGCGGCTTTGTCATACTCGCCCAAATCACGATATACGATGGCCAGGTTGTTGTGCACATTGCTCAAATCCGGGTAGATGGCCAGGAGCGTTCGATGGTAATCGGCGGCCTTTTGCAGGTCGTTCTCCACAAATTGGGCGTAATAAGCTAGGATTCCGTATTTTTCCACATCCGTAAGCGAGTCGGCCCGCAGCACCGCCTTTTTCAGCATGGCAATCCCGACCTGGCGGTTAAATCCCTTCTCATATGGCGCCTGTTCGATGTGTAGAATTCCCAGGGCGGCCCTGGCCGTGGTAAAGGTCGAGTCGATGTTCAGCGCATTCTCATAATAACTGCGCGCTTCCTTAAAGTTGGCCTGCCGCTTGAGCTGATCGGCGACGCCATATTGGCGCAACGCCTCCAGGGAGCGCGTGGTTACATGGACCAGCGGTTTACTGCGCCGGGCGATGGCCGCCAGCGTTTCGCCCAGGCTGCGCCGGATTTTGCGGGTCAACCGGTCCAGGGCATCGAGAACCTCGTTGGTGCTGTCGGCGTAGGTGATTTCCGATTTGAAGATTTTGCCGGACTGCGGATCGGACAGTACGGCTGTCAGGGCATAGCGGTTGCCGATCCGGCTGATAGCCGGGGCCAGCATTACCGCAACGCCTTCCCGCAGCGCCACCTCCCGGGCCAGAGATTCATCCAGGGTGCGATTGACATCCAGCTTCATGCGCTGCAGGGTCTCGCGAACCCGGCGGCGCGGAAACACGTTAACGTAGCGGGATTGCCCGATGCTCACCGTCAGTGCGGTGTTGAGCGAGCGATCAAATACGGACTCGCCGGTCTCGTTCTTAAAATCGACCACTAAAATCCAATCGCGCTCGGCAAAAGGAATGGAGGTGCGGTGAATGAACAGGAAATACCCTGCCGCAATAAGCGCCAGAATCAGCCCGCCCAGTACGGCCGCCTTTTTAAACGAGATAAAGCCCAGTTTGGGGAGAATCAGCCCGGATTGATTTGATGACGGCGCCGGCGTCGGAGATTCCCCCGGTGCAGAGCTTTCTCGGGGGACGGGCAACCGCTCTGCCGGGGCGCTGACTCCGGACAGCTCTTGCTCGCGAATCCGGGTCAGCGCTTCCACAATCTCCGAGGCGTCCTGGTAGCGCTGCCCCGGGTCTTTGGCCAGCATCTTTTGCACTACACGGTTGAGCGAGGCCGGCAGGCCGGGCAGATGGGTTCCCAGGGGCGCCGGGGTGTCGTAGAGAATCGAAAACATCACGGCCTGGTCGTTTTCACCCTTAAAAGGAAAAGAGCCGGCCAGCATCTCGTACATGGTGATCCCCAGCGAAAAAATGTCGCTGCGGTGATCGGCCGGTTTGCCCTGGATCTGTTCCGGGGCCATGTACGCGGCGGTGCCGATTTGAGCGCCGCTTTTGGTGATGCCGCTGTCTCCTTTCAATTTTGCCAGGCCAAAGTCGGTAATTTTTACCTGGCCGTCCGGTTTGAGGATGATGTTGGCGCTTTTAATATCCCGGTGCACAATGCCTTTCTGATGCGCCGCAGCCAACCCGGAAGCAATCTGGATGGCAATGTTCAAGGCGGTATGGACATCGATCGGCCCGGCGTGAATCCGCTGCTTTAAGGTAACGCCTTCCACAAAGGCCATGGAGATAAAGGCATAATGTTCATCTTCAAAAACATCATAAACCGTGGCGATGTTGGGATGATCCAGGGCCGCCGCGGTCTGGGCCTCCCGCAAAAAACGGATTTTCCGCTCGGGATTATCATCCAGGTCGCCGGGCAGGAATTTCAGGGCCACCATACGTTTCAGGCTGCTGTCTTCCGCTTTGTAGACCACGCCCATGCCGCCCTGGCCAAGTTTCTCAACAATGCGGTAGCGCGAAATCGTTTTCCCGATCAGACTTTCCATGTCCTCAATTTAAGTCTTAAGCAGCACATTTACAAGACAAGTAGCTTGTGCAAATCATGTTTCCAGGTTCCATGTTTTTTTTTCGGATAACCGGCGGGGCAGGCAAAGCTCACCTCCCGGCCGGAACGGCCGGTGAGCCGGCCCCATTGGGCTCGAAGCCAGCAAATACGAAGCGCCGTTTATTTGTAGACGCGTGAATAAATTCGAGAAGGCCATAGGTTCTCCGGAATGCGGCTACCGGGCCAAGCTATATTCGCGAATTAATTCACGCCTCTATAAGCGTCCCGGCGCTACAGTTGGTATGGCATCAATAATGGGATTTTGGATTTTGACGGGCGTGTAGGCGCCTGGTTGTAGTTGACTATGCTTTACAGAGATAGTGCCAGCGACTCCTTTTTTGTTTTCCCCTTCCATTTATCAAAATTTTTTGATAATATTTTCAACCGGCCGGAAAAGAGAATAGATGTTATTACCTTCTAAACAACTGTGATTATTAAAATTATAGAACGGATGTCATTTTCTGCCTACGGCAGACAGGCGAACTCCAGGGATGGAGAGAGAAATCTATAGCCAGTCGACGCTATATTTGCTGAAATACCTGAAAGTCAATGAGAAGTTTCGAGGGTTAACAGATTTCTCTTCCCCGATGATGATCTTTGAAAAATTAATCGGGCCATATCGGATTACTGGTAGGCGCCCCGATAAAACGGGATGTAAACACAGGCTTTTCCCGAAGGGATGCCTTTGGCAAGACTGCGCATATTTAACTCTCATTGGTGTTTTTGTTGCTTCTGCGGTGTTTCGCAATTCCGGCAGACCGGAATGCGGCTACCGGCTTATAGGATTTTTAAAGTGGCCCGGTTAATTTTTCAAAGTCCAAAATCAGGGAGTCGCGGCAGCGCCGTCCCTTTGGGAAAAAGACACAAACAAGCTAAACACATACACTTTGCCAGGAATAAGGTCTATTTCCTGAATAATTCATAGCCGCCCACAACGTGGCGCCGCTCCAACGGAACCACGTTGTGGGCGGCAGATGTTTGTGAATAATGCAGGATTTACTGTTTAACCAACTTTTTCATTTAATGCTGAGTGAGGTGCGTTATGGGAGAACGACGGCGATTAAATCCCATTAAACAGGCGCCGTTAAACGAGGCATTTACCACTTTTTGTGTGGTCCGGAAACAGGAGGTGCGGCATCGCAATAACGGGAAACCGTACCTGGTGCTGGAGTTGGGGGATCGCAGCGGACGGCTGAAAGCAAAATTATGGGATCATATCGAATCCTACCTGGCTATTACCCAGGCCGGTGCGATTGTTAAGATTCAGGCGATGGTGCAGGAATTCCGGGGAAGCAAAGAGTTAAAGATTACCCGAATACGGGCCGCCAAAGCAGAAGATCAAATCGATACGCTGGAGTTGCTGCCCCGGAGTCCCCATGATCCCGCACAACTGGAGAAACAACTTCAGGAACACATCGACTCGCTGGACAATCCGCAGCTACGGAAGGTGATCGAAGAGTTGCTCTCGGAGCCGCGTTTCCGAAAGGCCTATCTTCAAACGCCGGCCGGTAAATTGTGGCACCACAATTACCTGGGGGGATTGCTGGAGCATGTGGTAACTATGCTGGAAATGAGCGACCCGTTGATGAAATTTTACCCCCGGATCGACCGGGATTTATTGAAAGCGGGGATTATTCTCCATGATCTTGGCAAAGTCAAAGAGTATTCCCTGAACGGCTATATCGATTTTTCCGATCAGGGCAGATTGCACGGCCATGTGGCGATGGGGTATCATGAACTGGCTGCCACACTGGAGGATATGGAAGAGTTTCCGGAGGACTTGAGAGAACGGTTGCTGCATTTGATGATCAGCCACCCGGGAGAGGCCGAATTTGGCGCGGCGGTAAAACCGATGACCCTGGAAGCGATAGCTCTTCAGTATCTGATTGCCCTGAGCGCCAATACCAATGCATTGTGCAGAATTATTGAGTATGATGCGCTCCCCAACTCCCGATGGACCAAGTACATCCATTTACTTGATCGGTTTATCTATGTCGGCCCAACTCCGGCAGGGGAAAACAGTGGTCTGACAGAAAATCCTGATGATTAACTGACGTAGAGGCTCCGGAAATTAATCCAGCGCTCCACAATGTGACGAAAGTTTTTAATTTTAAAAGGCTCTACCAGGTAATCTACATTGGGGTACTTGTTTACTTTCTCAGAAAGCTCGGACGAATTAAAATTGGAAATAAAAATCACCGGAATTTTTTCATAGCGCGGATCGGATTTAATTTTGTCCAACAGATCGACCCCGGAATCCGGGCGCACGTTGGCGTTCACAATAATTAAAGACGGTTTCAGTTCTTTTACGTCGGCCAGCGCTTTTTCTCCATGATAGTTTACATGAATTTTATAGCGATAGTCTTCCAGTAAATCGCTGATCAGTTTTGCCCGGTCTTTGCTTGTTTCGTAAACCAATACTTTCATGTGAAAATCCTCCTGTTAATAAAAAATCCTTTTGTTGTATTCTGTTTCCGATTCTATTCGATAGAAAATTCGGTCTGCAACTTCCCTGTGGCGATACATTAATAGAGACAACATACGTGCCAGGAATATTTGCGCCAAACCACTGCAAATAAACAACTTAGCGTTAATTTGTCGTAATTGAGTGTTTTTGTTGAGTTTACGCCCGGCCGGGCGAGGTGGATTGTATTTAATGCAATTATTGCTGCGGAAATC
>JAJRYW010000069.1 GCA_024275555.1 Calditrichota bacterium
AAACAATTCGAAAAAGAAAATCTCAAAGACTAACCTGGAAAAGGTGAGACAGAGATCATCCCTCTCTATACTCGCTTAGCATCCCGGCGATCCGGGATTCAGCCAGCTCGGCTGCCTCTCCAACATTCTTAGATTTATTATCCTCTACCTCCAAAAATAGTGGAAGCAGTTTGTGTCTTCAATACTCGCTTAGCATCCCGGCGATCCGGGATTCAGCCGCTCGGCTGCCTCTCCGTCACGATCAGTCATCTGCCCACAAAGAGCAGGCCCAAAATAAAGTTTTTCCGGTATTGAATCAAGCAGTTTTTAAATAGAACTCTGCCCGGTTCAGGTTCGTTTTCGTTGCCCGCTTTCCCGGATGTTGCGCAGCAGATATTCCTCGTTCATCGGGTCGGACAGGATGCTTCCCGGGGCCGGGTTGTAGCCGAACACCAATTCAATAAACCGGTTAATAATAAACCCGGTAACGCCCCAAATAGCGACATCGCCGAAATAGTAATAAAAAATCGGGTAGCTTTTCCCGTTGTATTCCTTTTCCTTCAGCTCAAAATGGTCCGGAACCAGGAAAAGCTCCAGGGGGACTTCCAGCAGTTTTTCCACCTCATCATCGCTGAGAGAAGCCGGGTAAGGGTAGGGGATGGTGGCTACAAACGGGGTAACCAGGAAACTGGTGATGGTGGGAAAGTCATCCAGTTGACCGATAATGGAGATGTCCCCGGGAGGAATACCCACTTCTTCGTATGTTTCTCTCAGGGCGGTCTGGCGCAGGTCGGCGTCTTGCTCCTCCCATGCGCCGCCGGGAAAGGACACCTGTCCCTTGTGGTGCTCCACCTTTTCTGTGCGGAGGGTGAACAGAATATGCGCCTGATCATTTTTAGAAAAAAAGGGGATGATCACCGCCGCAGGTATAAACCCCGGGATTTTTAATTTTTGCGGCTGCCGCTGTTGCAGCACCGCGCGGATTTTTTCGATGGCCTGCTGATATCGCATGATTTAAATATTCGTGCTTCTGTTAAGCATATCGATGAAATATAATAAAAAATCCCGGAAGCGAATCCCGGGATTTTTCGTGCTGGAGGCGGGACTCGAACCCGCACGAGCGTAAGCCCACTACCCCCTCAAGATAGCGTGTCTGCCAGTTCCACCACTCCAGCAAAAATCAGCTTAAAATAGCTATTGCTGCTCCGGATTATTCGGTTGTTCTTGCGGAGCATTGTTGTTCTGGCCTTCAGAGGGTGGCGGGGTCGGGAAGTTCTGGGCCGGGGGCAAGGCCGGCTGTTCGACGCCCAACTTCTCCTGGGTGGCGCTGGAAGGCAACTCTGTGCTTGGCCCGCTGACAAAGCTGATCAGCAGGCAGAGCACTCCGTAGAGCACGCCCAGCGTAATGGTTACTTTCTGTAAAAAGGAGGCCGCCCCGCGAGCGCCTAACAGTCCCCCGGAACCTCCCACTCCGCCAAAAGAAGCCGCCAGACCGCCGCCCTTGCTGGCCTGCATCAAAATACTGATAACCATTAATATACAAACTATGACAAATAACGCAATTAAAAATGTATACATGGGGTTATACTACCTCCGGTTTGTCGTTCAGCCGGGCATTTCTACAAGCCCAATGCCCTTGTTATTGGTGACGCCCTCCAATTTGTCGCTCACTGGTAAAAAAGCGCCCAAATTTATTGTTTTGGGTAGGGGATTTCAAGCCTTTTTTATTTTGTGGGGAAATCACAGTACACCATATAATTTCCGGTGATTCACTTTTTCTCCTCGCAGCCGGATGTCCAAACAAGTTTCAATGCTCCTGTTGTATGATGCAGAGCGATAAAACTTGTTTTGTCGCTCTGCGAAAGGGGAAAATACTAAATCTCTTGATTTTATCAGTTGTGATGGTTTACTTAATCGCCTTGCTGGTCATAGTATCTCCACCCTGACCGCATTTCGGGCAACGGCGTTGTCTGCGGCGCAGCGCCGGCAATGTGCGGAATGATTGTGATTGATCTTGACGGTGGTTCTCCACACTGAATAAGGGAACCGATTATGTGTCTGAAATCCTCGCTTTTTTACTCTCCCCCATTTTTTCAGGTTTACTGTCTCTATCTGTGGAAATACCTGTTTCATCATAAATAACTAAGCGCTAAACTAAAACAGAGTGATGTGCTATGGCGTCTCAATCATATGTCAGTTCTTACCGTACTACAGTTCTTAAAAAAATCTGGATGGCAATTACGGGTCTGGCTTTAGTCGGATTTGTGTTCGTCCACATGCTGGGTAATCTGTCGTTTGTGTTTGGCGGCCCGGAAGCCTTCAACAGCTACTCGCATAAGCTGATCAGCTTAGGCCCGGTATTATGGGTGGTAGAGTTAATTCTGCTGACGGCCTTCCTGGTTCACGCCTACAATGCTATTGCCATAACCATTGGCAATAAGCAGGCCCGCCCCGGCGGATACGAAATGCTCAAAAGCGCCGGCAATCCCAGCAAAAAAACAATTTCTTCCACTACCATGATCTACACCGGCGTGATCCTGCTGGTGTTTACCGCCGTTCATCTGAAGACCTTCAAATATGGTCCTCACTATGCAACGGAAGTACATGGGACGCCCATGCGCGACCTGTACCGGCTGGTGGAAGAACTTTTTCGGAATCCCGCTTATGCCTTCGGTTACGTGGCGGTGATGATCTTACTCGGTTTTCATCTCCGGCACGGGTTCTGGAGCGCCTTTCAATCCCTGGGAGCCAATCACCCCCGTTACAGCAATGGGATCTATGCCGTTGGAGTGATCCTGGGTATCGTTCTGGCGATTGGGTTTACCATTGTTCCCCTTTACGTATTTTTCTCTAACTGATTAGACCGGAGGATGCTATGAACACCAAAGCACCTGTATTAGATAGTAAAATTCCTGACGGCCCGATTGAAAAGCGCTGGGAAAATCATAAGAACAAGATCAAGGTGGTCAGCCCGGCCAATAAGCGCAAATTTACGGTACTGGTGGTCGGGACCGGATTAGCCGGGGCTTCCGCCTCTGCTTCCTTAGCAGAACTGGGCTACCATGTCAAAACCTTTTGTATCCAGGATTCTCCGCGCCGGGCGCACAGTATTGCCGCCCAGGGGGGGATCAACGCCGCCAAGAATTATCAAAATGACAACGACAGCGTCTATCGCCTCTTTTACGATACGGTGAAAGGCGGAGATTTCCGGTCGCGGGAGACCAATGTCTATCGACTGGCGGAACTGAGCGCCAATATCATTGACCAGTGCGTGGCCCAGGGGGTTCCCTTCGCCCGGGAATACGGCGGGCTGTTAGCCAACCGCTCTTTTGGCGGGGTGCTGGTTTCCCGCACCTTCTACGCCCGGGGGCAAACCGGCCAGCAGTTGCTCTTAGGCGCTTACGGGGCCATGATGCGCCAGGTCGATTTAGGCGGCGTGGAATTGTTCTCCCGCCGGGAAATGCTGGATTTGATCGTCATCGACGGCAAAGCACGCGGCATTGTGGTGCGCAATCTGGTCACCGGCGAGATGGAACGTTACGTGGGTGATGCGGTGGTGCTGGCTACCGGCGGCTATGGCAACGCCTACTTCCTCTCCACCAACGCCAAAAATTCCAATGCCACCGCTTCCTGGAGATCGTATAAAAAAGGAGCGTTCTTCGCCAATCCCTGTTTTACCCAGATTCACCCCACTTGTATTCCCGTCTCCGGCGAGTATCAATCCAAATTAACTTTGATGAGCGAAAGCCTGCGCAACGACGGGCGGGTATGGGTGCCCAAAAAAGCCGGCGACACCCGGGCGCCCAGCGAAATTCCCGAAGACGAGCGCGATTATTACCTGGAACGGAAATACCCTTCCTTTGGAAACCTGGTCCCGCGCGACGTGGCCTCCCGCAACGCCAAGTACGCCTGCGATGAGGGCAAAGGCGTCGGGGAGACCAAACTGGCGGTCTACCTGGATTTTGCAGACGCCATCAAACGCCTCGGCGAAGACGTCATCCGCGACCGTTACGGCAACCTGTTCGAGATGTACGAGCGGATTACCGGTGAAAATCCTTATAAGACGCCCATGCGCATCTATCCGGCGGTGCACTACACCATGGGCGGCCTCTGGGTGGATTATAACCTGATGAGCACCATCCCCGGTTTGTTCGTACTGGGCGAAGCCAACTTCTCCGACCACGGCGCCAACCGCCTGGGGGCCTCCGCCCTGATGCAGGGATTGGCTGATGGATATTTTGTGATCCCTTATACCATCGGGGAATACCTCGGCAATGTCGATCTGCCCAAAATCAGCGCCGAAGAAAAGGCCTTTGATGAATCCGAGCAGGCCGTCAAAGAGCAGGTCAAAAAACTGCTCTCGCTGAAAGG
>JAJRYW010000070.1 GCA_024275555.1 Calditrichota bacterium
AGTCATTCTGTTCATCGCCGGCTGTTCCGGCAGCGACATGCCCTTCCGGGAGCGGATCGGCTTACAGGGGCAGCCCACTTTTTCCCTGCACCTGTTCCGGTTCCTGGCGGCAGCCTGGGCCGGGCTGCTCTTTTATGCCGGGCCGCGTTGGAAGCGCTTTACAGTTGGCTCGTTATTTCTGCCCCTGGCCCTTATTTTGGCTTACCGCTTCCTGGGGGATGTCAACTACCTGCTGGCGCTGGGCGTTGGTTTATTGGGGTTTGCCCTGCTGATCGGGCTTTACCTGCGCTGGCCGCGCCTGCTGACCGGATTTGCTGCCGTGTGGGTCTTACCGGCGCTCTACCTGTCCTATATCTATTACAGCGGATCATTTTTTCTAAATCGCATTTTGCTGATCGGGCTGCTGGTGTTCAGCGGGTTGCTCTCCGTTGCCAGACCGAAGCTGGGTTTGTCCGTTTTATCCTCCGCATTAGCAACATTTATTCTGGTCTTCGCGCTTCCGGTAACCTGGAGTTTCGGCTGGATTATCACGCTCTTTCTGGCCGGGTGCCTCTGGCAGTTGGCGTTGCAACCCCGGATCAGCGGTTGGGCGCCGCAGGATACTCTCCCCGGGCAGACCATCCGGGAGCAGCTGCGGAGTGCTGTAACCACGGCCGCCCTCCTCACCGCAGCCGCACTGCTGGCGCTGATAGCGACAATTCCGCAAATCAACCTGGGTGCATCTCCATTCCCGGGGCGAATCGCCCAACTGAACATCAACTCGCCCACGCTGATTTTTTCGGTCGAAGACAGTTATTATCTCAGCCAAAGGCCTTACCCCTGGGCGCTGGCTGCTCCGGCGCCGGGATTCCTGCCGCGGCTGGCGGTCCTTTTCACCGGTAAAAGCCGCCGTAGCGAAATTCATCGCCTGCGGGCGGTAAAGGACTCCACGGAACTGGCCAAGATGAGGCGCGCCGCCGAAATCACTTCCCTGGCCTTTCAAAAAATCGCCCCGCTGATCCGCCCGGGAATATCCGAAGCGGAACTGGCGGAAGCCATCGCCGAAACATTCGAGCAAAACGGCGCCTCCGGGTTTGCCTTTCCCTCGATTGTCGGGGCCGGGGCTAACGCCACTCTCCCACACTATTCGGCCAACTCGGCGGTGCTGAAAAACGGTTTCCTGGTGGTCGATATCGGCTGTATGTATGAGAACTATGCCAGCGATATGACCCGCACCTTTCCCATCAACCGCAGCTACACGGCGGCCCAGCGTAAATTGTTAAACGTTGTCCTGGCAGCAGCAGACAGTTGTGCCGCCAGGCTCCGGCCGGGCCAGTCTTTTCGGGAACTCAACCGGCTCTCCCACAAAATCATCGACCAGGCCGGCTTCGGTAAATATTATCTGCATGGGCTGGGACACCCGGTGGGACTCAACGTTCATGATCCCGGCGTCGACACCCTGCGCGCCGGCATGGTGGTGACCATTGAGCCGGGAATCTACGTGCCCGAAGACGCGGAAGTTGACAGTATTTACTGGAATTTAGGGGTGCGCGTGGAAGACAGTTATATTATCACTGCGGATAGCTGCGAGCGGATTACCCATTTTCC
>JAJRYW010000071.1 GCA_024275555.1 Calditrichota bacterium
ATGGCGTTGCCACGAATCCCGGTTTGCCGGGAAGAGAAATCTGTGCGTATTCGACATTAAATTTGCTGAAATAACTGTAAATTAAAGATAAAGTTTTGAGTGTTAACAGATTCCTCTCTTCGTTCGTGGCAACGCCATCCCGCGCCAATGCCAACGGCGCCACGTTGTGGTTGGGAAAATGACATAAGTTATGTAGTAATATAAACTTAGTTTGCAATAAGGCCTATTCGAACATACAAGCAAACTTGTTGCGGCCGAGGTTAAGCGTTAGTGCGTTGCGATTTTTTTTTTAACTTGGCGCCTTTATGACTTTGTGTCTAGGAATTATTCAGGCTGAAAAGGCAGGTAAAAAGGAAAACTCCTGCGGTTTGGAGAAAGTTTCCAGAGATCGATTCATCGTGGGCGGCGGGAAGAGAACCGGCTCCATCCCGCCGCGACAAAATTTACACCGGAAATGCGTAAATAAAACGGGAATTTAAAATTCTATCCGTATCGGTCAAAGCGACTTCAGCACCTCCCGGGTGACCCGGGGAATATCATTGAAATTTTCCACCACATGGGCCCCCACTTCCCGCAGACGCTTGACTTTCCCCTCCCAGGTGCCGGTATTTCCTTCGATGATGGCCCCGGCGTGCGAGAAGCGGGTGCCCTTCTTGGCCGCCCGGCCGCCGATGTAAGCGATCAGCGGTTTGGTGAACTCCTTGTTCTGGATCAGGTCGGCCACGGTTTCTTCCTGGGTCGATCCGATCTCGCCGAACATCACCACCGCTTTGGTCTCGGGATCTTTTTCAAACAGTTTGACAATCTCCGGATGAGGCAGCCCCACCACGGCGTCGCCGCCCACGTGCACGATGGTGGACAAACCGATCCCGCTCTGGGAAAGATAGTAGGCCAGCGAGGAGGTCATGCCGCCGGAGCGGGAAGTAACCCCTACGCTGCCGGGCTTAAACCACTCGCGGGCGGACTTGGCCCGGCCGCCCATCATCCCCAGCACCGCTTTGCCGGGACTGAGCAGGCCCAGGGTGTTGGGGCCGACAAATTGGGCGCCGTATTCTTTGGCTTTGCGGGCAATCTCCAGGGCGTCGTAAATAGGCACGCGGTCCGGCACCAGCACCAGCAGCTTCACCCCCGCCTCGATGGCCTCCAGGGCGGCATTGCGCACCAGGGGGGCCGGGACAAATATCACGCTGATGTCGATATTGCCCACCTCGGAAACCGCCTCTTCCACCGTGTCAAACACCGGCACGCCCAGAACTTCCTGGCCGCCTTTGCCCGGGGTGCAGCCCGCCACTACCCGGGTACCGTAATCCATCATCAGCCGGGCCCGGTTCATCCCCTCTCGACCGGTAATCCCCTGCACCATCACCCGCTTGCCCTGATCAATCAAAATGCTCATTGTTCACTCCGTTTATTTTCTAAATTTTTATTACAAAACTCTATTTGTTTGCACTCATATGTTAGCATGGTTCTTTGCCACAAAGACTCAAAGGCGCCAAAAGACACAAAGCATTTTTAGTATATTGTTCCTTATTCACTTTCTCTAACAACCCCGGGCCTAAATTTTTATGAACCGTATAAGCGGCGTCGACAATTTGTTTTGCGATATACTCTTCCTGGTCAGATAAAGGTCGCTACCGCATTGAATTCCACCCAAACTATTCTTGCAAAGTAATCTCGTTTAACAATGCCCTACTGTAGCGTGACAGTTGAATTTAGTAGTAGGAGTCCGTCTTCGACAGCTCAGACTGACAGCAACTGTCACCTGGCGTCTTCATGCCTTAGCGGCCCCCACCCTGGCCTGCGAAAATATTTGTTGCAGACCAAACATATTTCCAACCGATTTTTTGGCGATATTCTTCCAGGCCGGCGATGGGCAGTTCCACGAAGCAGGCTTTTTGGCGCTGGAAGTAGCACTCCAGTTCGCAGGCCAGGCATTCGGTGCATTTCCCTTTAGCGGCATCCTCTTCGCTGATGGCCAGCACCGGTTTGCCGTCCTCCAGCTTCAGAATTTGCGGGCCGCAGGCGGAGATACAGACCGGATCGCTGCACTCGCGGCACAGGGC
The DNA here is from genome assembly GCA_024275555.1 of Calditrichota bacterium. GTDB lineage: Bacteria > Calditrichota > Calditrichia > RBG-13-44-9 > J075 > JAJRYW01. Next base: position 2,064 of record JAJRYW010000071.1, read on the forward strand.
GTGATCAAAATGCACCGCCCCGGTTAAGGTGCGGAAGGAGTAAGGCTGCCCCGGCTTCTCCAGCACCGCCCGGGCGTTGAGCGGCTGATCGCCGTAGACCACTTTTTTGTCTGCCTGCTCTTTTATGAGGATTTCCATCCGCTCGGCGCAGAAGTCCGCCGTATCGTCTTTTTTGTAGCCTTCGACCTTCACCGGCAGATCGGCGGTGTAGCGGGTCAGGATATCCACTGCTTCATCTTCCATATTGCCGCCCAGCCGGATCACCGCCGGTATTTTCAGCTTGTCCTCCCGGTACGCCTTAACCAGGCCGCGGGCGGAATTGACTTGCTCCTGCGAGGCCACCCCGGAGCCGCTGCCAAAGTATCCGTCGATATTGGGCTGGGAGAGCAGAATTTTGGCGGCGCGATAGACTTTTGAGGCCGGGGGATTCCCGGAAGCGTCGGTAAAATTGGCAATCTTAAAGCCCCGTTTTTGCAGGGCGTCCATAGACATCATCGATCCGCCGCCGCCCGCGCCGTGGAAACCGACATAGCCGTCGCCTTTCTTAAACCCCTGCTCCAATTGGATAAAATAAAAGGTGCCCCGGAAATCGTCCCGTTCCACGGCGTAGGCAATTTTGTCCAATTCGGTGGGCGGATGGCCAAACTCCCGGGCAATCTCGATCCCCAATTCCGGGTGGCGGAATACCGCGTAATCATCCACGGTAATGCGGCAGTCGGCTGCCAGGAACTCGCCATCTTCGGTCAGCACAATCGGGTTGATCTCCGCCGAACGCGCCTCGTATTTTTTGGCGACCTGCCAGAGCTTCACCAGGATACCGGCCAGCTTGTTCTGGGTTTTACCGTGCAGCCCGGTGCGCCGGATCAGGTTGCGGGCGTGATAGTCCTTCAACCCCTCCACCACGTCGATGCCCATCCGGGCCACGCTCTCCGGGTATTTGACGGCAATCTCCTCGATCCCCGAGCCGCCCCGGGAAGAAAAAATGATCTCCGGCCGCTTCTGCGAATCATTGATAACTATGCCGCCGTAGTATTCCTTTTTGATGTTTATCTTTTTTTCAACCAGCAGCACCTCCACCGGGAAATTGTTGACCGTTTTCCCGAACAGCGATTCGGCTTTTTGCGCGGCCTCGCCGGGATCGTCGGCAAACTGGATCAGCCCTTTGGCGTAGCGGCTGGTGGTATAAGCCTGCGCCTTGATGACCACCGGCGCCCCCAACTCCTCGACGATGGCTTTCACTTCCGGCGGGCTAAAGGCCGCTTTGCCTTCCGGAACGGCAATCTTATGTTCTTTGAGTAATGCTTTCCCCTGGTATTCATGCAACTTGGCCACAATGTCACCTCATCTATTTATCAGTTTTCAAACTGTTCAAATCCATCTTATTTTTGGACGGGATTTACAGGATGAACAAGATTGTTTAATCCTGTTCATCCTGTCCAAAAAAGACCCGAACAACTACACTTTTCTTCGTTTCGGTTTTCGGTAAACGGCTCAATATAAGCAACCGCAGAGGCCTACTCAACTCCTGCGGCAATCTACTTTCCTCCGGGTGCGAAATAAATCGCACTCATAAATATGCCAAAGATGAATCAAATGTGCAGGTAAAACAATGAGATTCATTAGCGGAAAACATGATTTTTGTCAGGGTTGATCGGTGCGGAAAAATGATTAAATTTCGCCTCATATTACTCAGAATAAACCAGCGAGGTATAAGATGGCTCAGAATCTGATCGAAAAAATTGCCCGGCGCTTTGCCGTGGACCTGCCGGCCGGCCAGGAAGTCCGCAGCGGAGACTATATTTCCATCCAGCCTGCCCACGTGATGACCCACGACAACACCGGGGCGGTGATCCCTAAATTCCGGGCCATTGGCGCGACCCGGATCGCCAATCCCCGCCAGCCGGTCTACACCCTGGACCACAATGTGCAGGATGTCAGCGAAAAGAACCTGGAAAAGTATGCCCGTATCGAGGCCTTTGCCCGGGAAATGGGGGTGGATTTTTACCCGGCCGGCCGGGGCATCGGGCACCAGATTATGTGTGAAGAAGGGTACGCCTGGCCGGGCGCGATGGTGGTGGCGTCCGACAGCCACTCCAATATGTACGGCGGCCTGGGATGCCTGGGAACCCCGGTGGTGCGCACCGACGCGGCGGCGATCTGGGCTACCGGGCGCACCTGGTGGCAGGTTCCGCCGGTCGCCAAAGTTACCCTGACCGGCAAACTCCGGCCGGGCGTAACCGGCAAAGACGTCATCATCACCCTGTGCGGATTTTTTAATCATGATGAAGTGCTCAACCACGCCGTGGAATTTGTGGGCGACGGCCTGGCCAGCCTGAGCATCGACGAGCGGCTGACTATTGCCAACATGACCACCGAGTGGGGAGCCCTGGCGGGCGTCTTCCCTGTTGACGAGCAAACCATCACCTGGCTCAAGCAGCGGGCTGAATTCATCGCCCGGCGCGGTTTGGCCGGTGTACCCTCCGACGCCGACGGCAAGGGGCAGCATCCCCGCCTGAACCCCCGGCGTATTGCCGAACTGGAAGCGCAACTGCCGGAACTCCAACCCGATCCGGAGGCCTTTTATGCCCGCGAATTAACGCTGGATCTGGCCACAGTTGAGCCGCACGTCTCCGGGCCGAATACGGTAAAAACAATGACCCCAATCTCCAAATTGCGGCAATCCCCGCTAAAAATCGACAAAGCCTACCTGGTCTCCTGCGTCAACAGCCGGGTGGAGGATTTGGCGGATGCAGCCCGAATCATTGCTGGGAAGAAGGTGGCGGACGGGGTCGAATTTTACATTGCGGCGGCTTCCAGCGAAGTGCAGGCCGAGAGCGAGAAGCGGGGCGATTGGCAGACGCTGCTGGAGGCCGGGGCTGTCCCGCTGCCGCCCGGCTGCGGCCCTTGCATCGGTTTAGGTATGGGCCTTTTAGAGGACGGCGAGGTGGGAATCTCTGCCACCAACCGAAATTTTAAGGGACGGATGGGCTCCCGCAGCGCCGAAGCATACCTGGCCTCGCCGGCGATTGTAGCGGCCTCGGCTGTGGCCGGCAAAATCGATTATCCCGGCGACTGGCAGGATCGCCCGCCCCGGGGGGAGATGCAGATCAATCCCCGGCCGGCCCGGCAAGTGCAGGAAATTCCCATCCTGCCCGGATTCCCGGAGATCATCGAAGGCGAGCTGATCTTCTGTTGCCAGGACAATCTCAACACCGACGGCATCTATCCCGGCAAATACACTTATATTGACGACTTTACAGCGGAGCAGCAGGCTGAGGTGGTCATGGAAAACTACGATCCCCGTTTCAAAGAAATAGTGCGGGAAGGCGACATCCTGGTGGGCGGATATAATTTTGGAACCGGCAGTTCCCGTGAACAGGCTGCCACCGCGCTCAAACACCGGGGGCTTCGCCTGGTGCTGGCCGGCTCTTTTTCGGAAACTTATAAGCGCAATGCACTCAACAACGGATTTCTGGCAATCGAAGCGCCCGGGCTTGTCGAGGCGCTCAAGCAGCTATTCGGAACCGACCAACTGACCGTGCGCACCGGGATGACGGCTAAAATAGATTTCCGGAAAGCGGAATTGCAGGTGAATGGTGAACGTTATCCGATCAGCGCGGTGGGAACGGCGGCGCAGGAGTTGGTGCTCACCGGCGGTTTGGAAAACTGGGTAAAGGAGAGATTGGGATGATCAAACATATCGTGATGTGGCGGCTGCATGATCAAGCGGAAGGGGCCGATAAATCCGAAAATGCCGCCCGTTTGCGGGAGATGCTCAGGAAACTCCCGGAACGCATTCCCGAAATACGCCGCTTTGAGGTGGGATTGAATATTGACGAAAGCGAAGCCGCCGCGGACGTGGTGCTGTATTCGGAATTTGAGTCGCTGGAAACACTGCGCCGCTACCAACAGCACCCGGAACATCAGAAAGTGGTGCAATTCCTCAAGAAAATACGCTCCGAAAAACGGGTGGCAGACTACCAGGTCAATGAATGAGTTGTTTATCCACGATGAAATGAATACGCTCCTCCGTAAAACTCAAACTCACCCGCACGAGCACTTTTTAAGGGGATTGGCAGAAAGGAGGCGGAGCCTCCGGGCAGGTATTCCAGGGCAGGAGCCCTGGAATGAGAGAGAACTCCGAAAAACGGGTGGCAGACTACCAGGTCAATGAATGAGTTGTTTATCCACGATGAAATGAATACGCTCCTCCGTAAAACTCAAACTCACCCGCACGAGCACTTTTTAAGGGGATTGACGGAAAGGAGGCGGAGCCTCCGGGCAGGTATTCCAGGGCAGGAGCCCTGGAATGAGAGAGATTTTACAAAGAAACCCAACCACTTAATCAAACTAAAATATGACGATTTTATTCGGCTCGAAGAGTGAAGAAAAGATTTATAAAGGGTGTTTAAATAAAATTTTCTTTCACTGAGTTATCTATCTTCACTCTCAAATTATGAGGAATTTTGAGCCGCCAGACACTATGATTTTTGCAATTGAGAGGGATTTACTG
>JAJRYW010000072.1 GCA_024275555.1 Calditrichota bacterium
CAAATCCAGAACCTGGTGCTGTATGGAACCGGCGACAAGCGGGTTAAATTTAAATTCGACCGGGAACACTCCAAATTTGAATTTTCTTCCCGCTACGAAGGGGTGATCAACAATCTCTACCGGCGCTACCGGCAGACCGGTTCCCAGCACATCCGCTCCTGGATCGAAGGTTTTATGAACCAGGTGCCCTGCCCGGAATGCCAGGGAACCCGGCTGCGCAAGGAAGCCATGGGCGTGCGCATCAATGGATTGAATATCAGCGAAGTGACCGCTTTGAACATCAAAAAAGCCTGGGATTTTTTTGATTCCCTCCGGCTGAACGAGCGGGAAAGCACCATTGCCTATCAAATTTTAAAAGAAATTAAAGCGCGGCTAAACTTTTTGCTCAATGTCGGATTGAATTACCTTTCGCTGGACCGCACCGCCGGCACGCTTTCCGGCGGCGAGGCGCAACGGATTCGGCTGGCTACCCAGATCGGCAGTCAATTGGTGGGAGTGCTGTATGTGCTGGATGAACCGTCAATCGGCCTGCACCAGCGCGACAACGCCCGGCTAATCAGCACCCTGCACCAACTGCGCAACCTGGGGAATACGGTGCTGGTGGTGGAGCACGACCGGGAAACTATCGAGCGGGCGGATTATGTGATCGATCTGGGCCCGCACGCCGGAAAACATGGCGGTGAAGTCATTGCCGCCGGCACGCCGCAGGAAGTGGCCGCCAATCCCAATTCAATTACAGGACAATATTTGAGTTATGAGCAGTATATCCCGGTTCCGCCCCAGCGCCGCAAAGGCAACGGAAAGTTTTTGACGATTAAAGGCGCCGCGGGAAATAATCTGAAGAATCTGACCGTCAAGTTTCCCCTGGGGAGATTTATCTGCGTTACCGGCGTATCCGGCTCCGGGAAAAGCACCCTGGTAAATGAGACGCTCTATCCGCTGCTGGCCTCCTATTTTCATCGCAGCAAAAAAATTCCCCTAAGTTACCAATCCGTAGAGGGCTTGCAGCACCTGGATAAGGTCATCGATATTGACCAATCCCCCATCGGCCGCACGCCCCGCTCCAATCCGGCCACCTACACCGGCCTGTTTACCCATATCCGGGACCTGTTCACCCAGTTGCCGGAAGCCAAGATACGCGGGTATAAGCCGGGGCGCTTCAGTTTTAACGTCAAAGGAGGCCGCTGCGAGGCCTGCCAGGGCGACGGGGTGAAAAAGATTGAAATGCACTTTCTGCCCGATGTCTACGTCACCTGCGAGGTCTGCAAGGGCAAGCGTTACAACCGGGAGACGCTGGAAATTCACTATCGCGGCAAAAATATTGCCGAGGTGCTGGATATGACCGTGGAAGAGGCGCTGGAATTTTTCGACAAAATTCCTTCCATCAGGCGGAAACTGCAAACTTTGTATGATGTCGGTTTGGGCTATATCCATCTCGGCCAGCGCGCTACCACCCTCAGCGGCGGCGAAGCGCAACGGGTCAAGTTAGCCACGGAACTCTCCCGGGTGGGCACCGGGCGCACCGTGTATATTTTGGATGAACCGACTACCGGCCTGCATTTTGAGGACATCCGCATGTTGTTGGAAGTGCTGAACCGCCTGGTGGATCGCGGCAATACCGTGATCGTCATCGAGCATAATATGGATGTCATCAAAACCGCCGATTGGATCATCGATTTAGGCCCCGAAGGCGGCGATGAAGGCGGGCAGGTGATTGCCAAAGGCGCCCCGGAACAATTAACGAAAGTGAAAGACTCCTACACCGGCCAGTTCCTGAAAGCCGAGTTGGAGCATTGGAAGGAATTCCGGAGCAAACATCCCCTGGATGCGGCTTCTTGAGATCAAAAAGTAAAGATTAAAGAGTAAAGATTAAAGAGTAAAGATTAGAGAGCAAAGATTAAACTGACGGTTCGGTTATTTTTTGGCCGGTTTTCGAAATTCCTGGTGATTTCCTATTCGGAAGTTCTCGTTTGGGGAAAATTCATGCTTGGCCACAG
>JAJRYW010000073.1 GCA_024275555.1 Calditrichota bacterium
GAACACAAAAACCAAGAACAACGCATTTGTAACCAACTGTCTTTATTCGACTTATAACCGGACACTAGTGTATATTTTTCATAAATTGCCTCAATTCCGAGAACATCCGGACCAGCCTATCCGCTGCAATCCGGCCAATAATGCGCTCATTGCCAATCGGTTCTGGCGGTGCTGTAGCCGGATAAACCGACGGTCAGTTTAAAGCGCAGCCCTTCCGATCCGCCGGCAACACTGATCCGGGCCAACTCGCTGTCTTCGCCGTGTACATCGAAACCGAAGCCAATCGCATAGGGGGCCTGGCGGAAGGTTAGCTTGTCAATCGAGTCGCCCGCGAACAGGTAATCGACAAAGAGATGCCCGCCTACATTAAAGGTTAAGGGCCATTTATATTCCAGGGACGACACCAGGGAGACGTTATCGGTGCGCAGCAACTGCTTGCTGGAAATACCCCGGAAAGTTGGCTGCCGGGGATACTCCGCAAAGGAAATCGGTGCGCCGTCGTTGCGATTATCAATCACATCCAGCACTACCCTGGGTGTAATAAGCCGGTTATGTTTGATCACCGGGATAAACAGGGCAGCCAGGCCGCCGGCCCGGGCAAAACGGCTCCGGTCGCCGCCCACTCCTTGGGAAAAACCCAGGTAGCCTTCCACAAGCACCCCCGGCGACAGTTGGCCCTGGTAAGCCCGGGTGTCAAACCGCGCCGAAAGTTCGTTATATAACTGTTTGCCGATAGTGGGGCCGCCCGGGGCAATCCCGGGAATTTGGGAGAGGTCGAACACATTGCGGATGTTGGCCGGATCGTCGTCGCCGGGATTCTCGATCTTCCGTTCCTGGTAAAATCCCGAATAGAAAAACTGCCAATTGTCCGAGGGCCGGAATCCCACGATCAACTGAAGACGCCCCAAACGCTGTAAATAAATTCCGTATGGGGAATCGTTCTGGAACTGATTCCGTGAATCGCGGGCCGGATCGGCGCCGAAGCCGTGAAACTTGTAGTCATCCCGGGTAAGAATGCTGCCGGACAAATTGAACTGCAAAACCGAGCGGCCGATCCGGTAGGCGTTCAGCAGCTTGATTTTCGCTTTCCAGAGATTGCTGCTGTGGTAATATCCTCCGGCGGAAATTCCAAAAGGCTTTTGGCGATAAAACACCCCGGCCCCGTAGGCCAGGGAGGTTCCGCTGGAAAAGGCCGCCACCGGGTACCAGCCGATTTGCTTTTGATAGAAATACAAAAAGCTCTCGAACCGCTCCACAAATTCACTGTCATCGATCAGGTGGGGCCCATAGCCGGTGGTATAGAGCACCCCCGAAAAAACGGTACGAGGCACAAACAGTAAGACATTGGCAGCAGTGCGCAGCGGGGCGAAGCGCTCCGGACGATCCTTTTCCAGCCCGCGCAGCCGGAGAAATTCCTGCCTGGATGTAGCATTCCGGTCAACGAGGAGTTGGCGGGTGGTGTCTGTTTCCTGCGCCGCCAGGCCGCCGCAAAAGAAGAAGACCAGCCCGGTCAGCAGCAAGAACAGCAATTTCCGGGAATAGAGTTCCCAGGGCATACGACCCATTTCTTCACCTTACAGGTTGGGTTGGTTATTGGCAATGCTCAGAAAGTCTGTACCGGCAAAACGGACTTGTTAATACGGGTGCAGCATATTCCGGCGCCCGAAACATAATTAGGTTTGATGGATTAAGGAAATGAAAGTTACAATTGCTTGCAGATGCCGGGAATACGGCAACTCAAAAAAAAAGGGCCGATTCAGCACGAACCAACCCTTTGGCAAAAAGTATACTGAAAGCGCTTATACAGACTGCTTGTAGCGCGATGATTTTCGGTTATACGGAGCATGGTTGCCATTGCGATGTATCTTGGGGCTCTTTGAAGCAACCGTCACCAGGGGGCGTTGATCCCGCCGGGAACTGTTCAGTTTATGCATAATCTGATCGGCTTTCTCGGCCCGCACGGTAATAAAGGAGTAGTTGTTATAGACTTCCACGCCGTTAATTTCGCGGCCTTCCACGCCCGATTTTTTGCTGACAAACTCCACCAGAAGGCGTTTGCTGAGTTGATCCCGTTTGCCCAGTGCAATAAACAGCCGGGTCGGGGCCTGCTGGGCGCGCTTGGGCTTTTCATTAATTTCCTGGTAATTCCCGGGGTTCAGTTCGTTTTGGTAGAGACGGTGCAATAACGCCGCCAGGGCTTGCTCCGGGGTGGTTATTTCCAAAAGTTCTTCCGCCAGTTCCAGGTAGGCAGCCGGCATCTCTTTCCGGATCACCTCCAGCATTTCCCGGTTGATCCGGGAGCGCTTGGCCTCGATGATTTCCTTAACCTTGGGCAAAGACTTGCGGCGAATATCCGCTTTGGCAACCCGTTTGATGGCCATCAGCTTGCGGTATTCTTCCGGTGTGATGAAAGTAATTGCGGTGCCTTCCTTGCCGGCCCGGCCGGTGCGGCCAATACGATGCACATAGGCGTCGGGGTCCTGGGGAATGGCATAGTTGATCACATGGCTCAGGTCATTAATATCAATCCCGCGGGCGGCCACATCCGTGGCAATTAAAATATTGACCTGCTTGCGGCGAAACCGGTTCAGAATCTGTTCCCGCTGGGCCTGGGCAATATCGCCGTGCAGGGCTTCGGCGTCATAGCCGCGCTCCTGTAAGCGCGAGGTGATGCGATCTACATCAACCTTGGTGCGGCAAAATACCAGGCCGTAGAACTCATCCTCGACATCAATAATCCGGCAAAGCGCTTCGAACTTATCGCGCTGAGACACCTCAAAATAGATTTGATCGGTCAGATCGGTGGTCACTTGCCGGGATTCCACCGCGACCAACTCGTAGTTTTTCATGTGCTGTTTGGCGACCGCCTTGATTTCCTGGGGCATCGTGGCCGAAAAGAGCAAGGTGGTGCGATCCGGATTGGTGGAGGAAAGAATCACTTTGACGTCTTCCAGAAATCCCATGTTGAGCATCTCATCGGCTTCGTCCAGAACCAGGTAGGAAATCCGGGAAAGCTCTAAGCTTCCGCGCTTCAGGTGATCCATCACCCGGCCGGGGGTTCCTACGACGATATCCACACCCTTGTGAAGCTGACGCAGTTGCAGGTTAATCGACTGGCCGCCGTAAATCGGGACAATATTCAGACTGCGTTTGCCTTTCAGGGAATTCAGTTCCTCGGAAACTTGAATAGCTAATTCCCGGGTCGGGGTTAAAATAAGGGCCTGGGTATGACGAGCCTGGGTGTCAATCCGCTCGATAATCGGGATACCAAACGCGGCGGTTTTGCCGGTGCCGGTTTGGGCCTGGCCTACCAGGTCCTTGTTCTCGGCTAACAATCGGGGAATAATTTTTTGCTGAATCGGGGTGGGCTCTTCGAACCCTTTTCGTTCCAGGGCCTCCAGCGTGTCCTGCGACAGCCCCAACTCGATAAACTTTGCTAACTTTTCCATCTAAATCCTAACGTTACGTGGTTATACTGTTTTTAATATAGCCTTCCAAGATAGTAAAACTTTCCGGAAATCCGGCATGGTTTATTTATTTGTCAAAATGTAAGCGACAGTTAATGTTTCTGTGATTAATGGCCGGGTCTTCCGGAGAGCATAATATTTGCAAAACCCGGAAGAACGCAGTGGGCAACTATTGGTATGCTAAATGGTGGTCTTTCAACAACGCCTGAAATTTTGCCTTGTGTTTGAACGGAATCTCCACATCAACTTCCGCATACCCGCGCTTAATTAAATGGGCATTGATAAAGGTTTTATTTTTCATGTAAACATATGCCAGCAAACGGTTTTCTTTATCATATTTTTCCGTATCGAATTTTAAAAAGATTTGCCCTTTCCCGATTTTCGATTGTAAAAACTGCTTTGCTTCCTCCGCAAAAGCCGGCCTGGGCTGAACCCCCAACAATCTTACCTGGAGATCATTTTGCAGTCTGATCAGGTTTGGAGCAATGATTTCTTTAACTGTATAATACTCCTCCCGCTTTAACCCATTTTGATTATCTTCAGCGCTTATCTTCGAGCCGAACTTCAATTTCTTCGGATCAACTTTTTTGTCAAACTGGATCGGATCGGAAAAGATATAGGGCA
>JAJRYW010000074.1 GCA_024275555.1 Calditrichota bacterium
CGCCACCGATCCGCTCTATATTCTCTACACTTCCGGCACCACCGGTAAACCCAAGGGAATTGTGCGCGACAACGGCGGTCATGCGGTGGCGCTGCGTTATAGTATGGAAGCGATCTATGCTGTTCAGCCGGGAGATGTCTACTGGGCGGCCTCCGATGTCGGCTGGGTGGTCGGCCACTCCTACATTGTCTATGCGCCGCTGATTAGCGGATGCACCACGATTCTTTTTGAAGGCAAGCCGGTGCGCACTCCCGACGCCGGCACTTTCTGGCGGGTGATGGCCGAGCATGGCGTAAAAACGATGTTTACCGCCCCGACCGCCTTCCGGGCCATCAAAAAAGAAGACCCCAACGGAGATTTTTATCAGAAATACGACACCTCCTGCCTGAAGTACCTCTTCCTGGCCGGGGAACGCTTAGACCCACCCACTTACCACTGGCTGAAAGACCTGCTGGGCGACACGCCGGTGATCGACCACTGGTGGCAAACCGAATCCGGATGGCCGATGGTGGCAAACATGATGGGCCTCGATCCGATGCCGGTGCGCCCCGGCTCGGCCACCGTGCCGGTCCCCGGCTACCATGTGCAGGTGCTCGATCCGGCCGGAAAACCGCTCGCAGCCAATCAGGAAGGGAATATTGCCGTTAAGCTGCCGCTGCCCCCGGGGTGTTTACCCACGCTCTGGAACGATGACGAACGCTTTATATCCTCCTACCTGGAGCGCTACCCCGGCTACTACCTTACCGGCGACGGCGGCTACATCGACCAGGACGGCTACGTGTACATTATGGGCCGGATTGATGACGTGATTAACGTGGCCGGGCACCGGCTCTCTACCGGGGAGATGGAGGAGTTGATCGCCTCTCATCCCGCTGTGGCCGAATGCGCGGTTACCGGCATCGATGACGAACTGCGCGGCCAGGTTCCCATCGGACTGGTGGTGCTGAAAGACGGCTTCGATCTGGATGAGGCGGAACTGGAAAAAGAACTGGTGGATATGATGCGGCGGGAAATCGGGGCCTTTGCCTACTTCCGCAAAGCCGCGGTGGTAAAGCGCTTGCCGAAAACGCGCTCCGGCAAAATTCTGCGCCATATTGTACGCAAAATTGCTGACGGACAGCCCTTTGAACTGCCCTCAACCATCGATGATCCGTTGATTTTGGAAGAAATTAAAGAAAAAATGGCCAAGCAGAAAATCGGCAAGGCCTTTCAAGCATGAATCTCTGTGAGAGTGAATAGATAGTACAATGACAATATTTTTTATCAGGATAAATGGCTCTCTCCTGATGGTGGATGAAGCCTTTGGAAGGAGTTCGCTCCTTCTGAGGGCTTCTATTTTCTTGCGGTACATCAAAATGAGGTATCTATGCGTTTAAACCGGAAGCATTCCATTATTTTTACTATGGTCTATTTTACCCTGACGCTTTTAGGCCGTTTTTACATGGAGCCGTATTTGAAAGGGCGCTATTGGATTTCCGTTGGAATCGGGATATATTTTCTGTTGGTGTTTTGGGTGTTGGTAAAGAAAAAGTTTCTTAATTTTGCCATCCCCGGGGAAGATGACGAGTAACGGTTGCCAGCCGGCTTGTTTTTAACACCGGCAATATCTGCATGGGATAACAAGCAGACCATAATATGACCAAACAACTTCGCCAATTTTTATCCGAACATTCGCCGTTTAATTTTTTGCCGGAAGCCGTTCTGGACGCCCTGGTCGACGAGTTGCGGATGGTCGAATATCCTGCCAATACGGTTGTGTGTCTTCAGGGCAACACGCACATCGACAGTTTGTATATAATTTATCGCGGCTCCCTGGAACTGTATTACCAGGAGAACGGCAAAAAAACCCTCAACGGTTTTTTGGAAGAAGGCGACACCCTGGGCGGTATCGCCATGCTGTTAAACGACGGAGTGGCCATCCGCACCGCCCGCACCCAGGAGCCCGCTGTTTTTTACCTGCTGGGCAAGAAGCGTTTTCTACAATTGTGCGATCAGCATCCCGAGTTTGCCGAATTTTTTACCACCGTCTTCGGCAAACGCCTGCTGGACAAATCGTATATGGCCATTATTGCCAAGCTGGCCAGCCAGCGCAGCGAGTCCGCCCCGCCGCTTTATAATCAACCCGTGGAAAATGTCTGCCGCAAGGACTTTATCGCCTGCGACGGGAAAGACACCATCCAGGAAGCCGCCCGGTTAATGACCCGGGAAAAACGCAGTTCGATCATGATCCGGGGTAAGGATGGACGTTGTGTGGGCATTGTTACCGATAAGGATTTCCGGGAAAAGGTAGCTGCGGAAGGCCTTGATGTAAGCCAGGCCGTGGAAACCATCATGTCCGCCCCGCTGATTACCATTCCCGCCCAGGCGCCTATTTTTGAAGCCATTTTGCTGATGATCCGGAAAAACATCAAACACCTGGCGGTTACCGACGCGGCCGGCCAGGTGTTTGGGATTATCTCCAACCGCCGCCTGCTGGTAGCCCAGGGACAATCGCCGGTCTCCATGATTCGCGATATCCGGGAAGCGCAGGAACCGGAACCTGTTTTTCGTAAAAAAAGCCAAATCCCGAACTTGCTCCGCGATTTAATTCAGTCGGGCGCACGGGCGGATCACCTCAACCGGATGGTCACCGCCATTGCCGATGCGGTGCTGACCCGCTTGATCGAGATTGCCCTGGATGAGTTAGGGCCCCCGCCGGCCCGCTTTGCCTTTGTGATTATGGGCAGCGAAGGGCGTAAGGAACAGACGCTTAAAACCGACCAGGATAACGCCATTATCTATGAAGATGTGCCTCCCGAATCCGCCCCGGCAGTCAATGAGTACTTTTTAACTTTTGCAAAGAAGGTCTGCGGCTGGCTGGACCAGGCCGGCTACCAATACTGCAACGGGGAGGTGATGGCCCAAAATCCCAAATGGTGCCAGCCCCTCTCGGTCTGGAAAAATTATTTCCGCACCTGGATACGCACCCCGGAGCCGATGGCGGTAATGCACTCGACCATTTTCTTCGATTTTGTCGGCGCGTACGGGGATTTGTCTCTTACCCAGGAACTGCGCCATTATCTGAATAATTTGCTTAAAGACCGCGCCGGGATTTTTTTCTATCACCTCACCCTGAATTCGCTGAAAATTAAACCGCCGATCGGATTTTTCCGCAATTTTGTGGTGGAGTCGAAAGGCGAGCACCGCAACACCTTTGACATCAAAAAAGCTATGACGCCGATTGTCGATTTTGCCCGCTGCTACGCCCTGGAGCAACGATTGGAAGCAACCAATACCCTGGAGCGCTTGCAGCAGTTGCACCTCAAGGGAGTGCTGAATGAAGAGGAATATCACGAACTTACCCAATCCTATCGCTACTTGATGCAAATTCGCTTTATGCGCCAGGTAACCGCGGTGATGGATGAACAACGCAAGCCGGATAATTACATTGACCCCAGCAAACTGAGCAATATCGAACAAAAAATGCTGAAAGAGATCTTTACGCTGGTCGGAAAATATCAGCAGAAACTGAGCGTGCATTTTACCGGGAGCGCCTGAGAGCTGCCGCCCAAATTTTGGCGTCCTAAATTCTCATTATTCTCGTTCAAAGCTCCTGCTTTGAACGCGGTCTTTCTCTAAAGCTTCGCTTTTCGGCCATGTGCTGTTTCAGAAATTCCATGTTTTTGATCCAGGGGGTGAGGCGGTAAAAACGGAGTTTATGGAAAACAGGCGTTCCGGGCAGGCGCCGGGAATGAGAAGGTCGCAGGAGCCAGGTAAAACCCAGTGCGAGGCAGAGCCTCGGGCAGACCTGCCAGCGCGGAGCACTGGCTGGAGGAGAGAATTTTTGGCGCCCGTTCGCCAATCATAAATCGACAATCGCCGCTCGTAAATATTTTTGATCTCCGATCTGCGATTTCCGAAGTGGACTCCTGACTGCCGCTCGCCGGTCGTAAATCGACAATCGCCGCTCGCAAATATTTTTGATTTCCGGTCTGCGATTTTCGATCTGCGAAGTGAATTTCTGGCGCCCGTTTGCCG
>JAJRYW010000075.1 GCA_024275555.1 Calditrichota bacterium
GTCGGGATGGAGATTGAGCAAGTATCCAGAAGCGGGTTCGCATTGAGGGTAGGAAGCATAAGAGAAGTCGAACTAAACATGATGAAGCACAACATCAGAATCAGGGTGCGAAGGGGAGGCCGGAATTCTGATGCACGAAATGATCGGTATAAATAATTGTTCATGACAACCTCCTGAAAAAAAATACATTGATGCCCTCGCCGGGAGAGCAAAAACTCTCCCGGCAGAGGAGAACTGAGTATATCACTTAAGCAAAATCATTTTTCTGGTGCGAACATATTTTTGTTGGGCGCTCCAGGCTTGCAAACGGTAGTAATAGATGCCGCTGGACAACGGTTGCCCGTCTTGCCCGAGGCCGTCCCATTGAGCCGTGTAATACCCGGCCGGCTGCCAGGTTTTATTAACCAGAACCCGCACACGCTGGCCAAGCATATTGTATATCTCCAGCGAAACGCTGCTTGCTTCCGGCAGTTCATAGCGGATCGAGGTAACCGGGTTGAAGGGATTGGGATAATTAGCGCCTAAATAGAAACGATCGGGCGCATTCAGGACTTCCAGGGTTAACTGACTTGGCGCAGGCGTCTGCTCCATCAACCCGGCCGTTTTCGGTTGGCCGTTCTTTGAGGCGCCCTCTGTCAGCATGGCGATGCTGATATTTTCCAGGGTTGCCTTCAGCGCTTCGCCGGCGGCCGCTTTCCGGTTAAGGCGCACCGGTATGCGCACCAGCACCCCATTTTCCGTGATTCGCTGCGCGGAAGTAGCGAAACCGCCGATACGAAGCCGGCCCCTCTCCGCAGCACCTATTTCATCGCTGTTTTCGATCACATTCCAGCCGGACTGGAATCCCTCGGCCGGAACAATATCCCCCCACTGAACCGTTTCGGGGCGGAGTTGGCCGGCGTCATAGCAGAGATCGGCCCCAAATGCCGCCACGCCGGAGCCGGATAAATCTCCGCTCAGGAGCACCTGGAAAACCACCTCGGCGTCTCCCGGTTTGAGAGTTGTGCTCAGCAGCTTTAATTGCACTCCCTGCTCTTCCGGCTGCGGTGCACCTTTGGCCATCATAGTAAAGGTGGGATTAGGCCAGCTTAAATTCACGTCGCCTTTCGCCACGGAATAAAAGTCCTGGTTGAGCAGGTTGACGGTCAGGGAGGCAATGTCAATCCCCTCGGGTGCAGTCTTCCAGGCGTTGGGGTTCGCCTCGATATCATAGCTGCCCGGATACGCCCGCCAGTCATCAACCGGGAAGGAGGAGATCACCCCCAAAAAGCGGTTGAAGATAAAGAGCGCGTCGGTGGGCTGAACGCTTAAATTGCCGTCCACATCCGCCGCCAGGCTTTGCGCCCCGGAGATGTTGACGCTGCCCAGAAAAGCATTAAAGGCAATCAACGCATCAATCGGGTTGATGGCAACACCCACTCCCCCGCTGGCGCGATGCGCTTCCACCCGGTAGTTGTTTCCGCCGGGAACATAGTTGAGCAGGTATTCCCCGGCAGCGTCGGTCTGGGTCGTCTTTACCAGGGAACCGTTTTGACTCAGTTCGACATTCAGATCGGCAACCGGCTTGGCCGGATCGCCGCCGCCGGTGGTGTTTGCATAGGTAATAGCGCCGCTTATTTGCACATGAATGGTAACCAACCCGTGGTCCGGAATGACGTTCAGGGTATTAAAACCGGCGTCGGTAGCGGATAATTCCGAGAAATTCAACTCGGAAACCTGCCCGGCCAGCGCAGCCGGATTAACATTGAACAGCAGGGTTACCAGCAGGCCGTCGTTTACAATCGGGCCGCCGCCGGTGTCGAAAAATCCGATCAGCACGCTATCCGGTGTAGGGGCGTTGACGTTAAAAGTCGGCCCGGGAATGATGGGCCCGGGAGTGAATCCGGCAAAAGTCAGCAACCCGTTGGTCGCTTTGACCGAAGCGCCTAACGCTGCCACAGCATTCCCGTTCACGGTCAGGTATACCGGCGCTTCCACGGTACCGCCCGGAACACCCTTCAGCGTATCGGTGATGCTGATCTGAATTGCACCGGCCGCGGCGACGGTCAGGGTAAAGGTCTCCGTATCCGAAAGCGGGGGGCTCCCGTCATCGGTAACGGTGACCTGGATGTTGGGATAAACGCCCGCGTCTCCGGCAAGCGGGGCAAAATGGAGCACCCCCGTGCCGTCGCCGTTGTCGGTCAACGTAGCAAAAGCAGGCAGGTTGCTCGTCGAAAAGACCAGGTTATCCCCGTCCATATCGCTGGCGGAAAGAGAGAC
>JAJRYW010000076.1 GCA_024275555.1 Calditrichota bacterium
CGACCTGGTGGTAAAAAAGCCATGATTGAGATGCTCTCTTTGCCATTTATGCAACGAGCCGTCCTGGGCGGCATCCTGGTCGGGTTTCTGGCCAGCTATTACGGGGTGTTTGTGGTTCAGCGCGGGCTCAGCTTTATGGGCACCGGCCTGGCTCATGCGGCCTTCGGCGGGGTTGCCCTGGGGATTCTTTTAGAGACCGAGCCGCTGGCGGTGGCGGTGCCCTTTACGGTTGCCACGGCCCTGGGAATTGCCTGGCTGAAAAGCCACAGCAATTTGAGCAGCGACACCGCGGTGGGCATCTTTTTTTCCGTCTCGATGGCCCTGGGGATCGTATTTCTGTTTCTCCGGCGGGAGTATACCAACGACGCCTTCACCTATCTCTTCGGCTCCATCCTGGCGGTTACCTGGCCGGATATCATCATGGCAACCCTGCTGGCCGCGTTTACGCTGCTGATCTGGCCGATCTGGAAACGCTGGGCCTACGCCTCCTTTGACCGGGAATTGGCCCAAACCGACCGGCTGCCGGTCAACCGGGATGACTACCTGCTCTCGGTGTTAATCGCCTTAACCATCGTGGTGTCGATCAAGATTGTCGGGATTGTGCTCATCGCGGCGTTTTTAGTCATTCCCGCGGCGGCGGCGCGCTTGCTGAGCAGGACCTTCCGCAGCATGACTCTTCTCTCGATCGTAATCGGCGTCATCAGTGCACTGCTGGGTCTGCTGCTTTCCTACCAAATCGATATCCCCAGCGGCGCCACCATTATTTTACTGCAAGCGACAATTTTCTTCCTGATTTTAGGAGTCTGCAAATACATCCGCTAACCGGTCCGCCCGGAACCTCCCGGTTTAGAGCGGTTTCCGGGCGGACCGGTTAAACCGGCCGCGAAAAAAAGAGAGTGAAAGGAACCCATCATGCACAAAGAACTGACTGACCCCTTTGCCGATTTTGCCGAAATTTACGAATTAACCCACGGCGATAAGAACGACGATTTGCCGCTTTACCTGGAGTACGCCCAAAAATGCGGTTCCCCGATTTTTGAAGTAGGGTGCGGCACCGGGCGGGTTACCATTGCCTTAGCCCGGGCAGGACAGCAGGTATTCGGGATCGATCTTTCCCCGGAGATGCTGAAGATTGCCCAGCAAAAAATATCAAAAGAACCCCAGGAAGTTCAGGAGCGGATTGAACTGACCCAGATGGATATGAGCGACATCGATGTTCCCGGGCGCAAATTCCCACTTTTCCTGATGCCCTACGGGGAGTTTGCCCACGTGCTGGAACGGGAGCAACAGCAAGCAACCCTGAAACGTATTTTTCAGCACCTGAAACCCGGCGGGCGCCTGATCATCGGGATGAGCAACTGGGACGCCCGGGAAACGCGCATATCCTTCCGGGGAACCCAGATTGCCCGGCTGGGCCACTCCATGCCCCTTCAATACGAGGGCGTCTTTTATGATGAGAAACACCAGCAGAAAATTGTGCGCTACATGGCCCGGGGATACGACCCCTCGGTGCAGACCGCCATCCATGTCTATGTGCATGAAATCCTGGACAAGGAAGGCAAACTCATCGCCAAAAAGACCAATATTCTGCCGATCCGCTATGTCTTCCGGTATGAGATGGAATTGCTGCTGGAAAAAGCCGGCTTCACAATTGAAGAGATTTTCGGCTATTATGACAAGAGTGAATTTAAATACGATTCCCGCCGGATGATCTTTGTGGCCCGCAAGAACTGATCCGTATCCGTTTTTGGGGCGATCAGCGCTGCAACTGCCCCGGCCGGATTTTTCATCACGGCACAACGGCAACCCTGCCCGTCTATGGGGGGCGGAGATGATCCGCCCTGCTCCTGGCAACCCACAACCGATTTACAAAAATTATGCATTCCCGGCTGGCAAATCCGCTCACGCAATACGCCGACATCCGCCTGGTTTTGCGACATCCTTTCCTCCGGCCGGCCCCCGGCAGGCGGCCCCGGATTGATTAAATATGGCGGTTTTGTGAATTTTTTTATAAAGCACTAAAGTTCAGCCACTTTTTTTTTATAAATTGTGCCGCGCTAAAAAAGCAAATCAATATCTACCGATTAACAGGTGAGTTTCTATATGAAATGGTTGTTGAACTATAATCGAAATCTGTTTATACGATTGAGCGTACTGGGATTCGTATTTATTTTAACCGGCTGCGGGAACCAAGAACCGTTCTATGGCAACGAGGTAACCTATTACATGCCTGCCTCGGATTTCACGCTGACAGATCAATTTGGTCAACCGTTCCGGCTGAACGACCACAAGGGCAAGGTGATTTTACTTTTCTTCGGCTACACATTCTGCCCGGATGTCTGCCCGGCAACGCTCTCCACCTGGCAGGAAGCCTATCCGGGATTAGGCCCGGACACCAGCCAGGTCGTCTTTGTCTACATCACCGTAGATCCGGAGAGAGACGTTCCCGAGCGATTGGCCCATTACCTCGATTCGTTTTCCGTTCCGGTCTATGGATTGAGCGGCGCCCCGGATCAGTTGGAAAAAGTCTATGCCGCCTATAATGTTTACCGGGAAAGAGAAGAGATGAAAGGAAGCGCCGTGGGCTACCTTTATAGCCATACCGCCAGTGTTTTGGTCATCGATAAAAGCGGGCGGTGGCGGCTGCGGATTCCTTACGGCACGACCGCGGACAAATTGGTTCATGACCTGAAACTGCTTTGTGAATAACAAGGAAATGAAAAATACGGAGACCTGTCAAATGCGTTGCAGAACTTTCCAATTCCAAAATTCCCTATCGGTCTTGCGGAGATCAAAATCGCTTCGGCTTTCCCCGGCAGTACTTCTTTTGCTGCTGATGTTTATTTTCCTCCCGCATTGCTCCGGATCGTCTTCCTCGAAAGATATCGTCATAAAAGACGCCTGGGCCCGCCCGGCCAAAATCATGAGTCACAATATGGCCGACACATCCCACGCCCATCCCATGATGACCAGCGCCGTTTATCTCACCATAGAGAATCACACCGGCGCGGCGGATCAACTTCTGGAGGCCCGGGCGGATGTCTGCCAGGCGGTGGAATTGCACCAAACCCAAATCGTCGATGACCGAATGCGTATGCGCAAGATTGACGGGGGGATTGAAATTCCGGCCGGCGGGCAGGTGGAGCTAAAGCCGGGCAGCTATCATATCATGCTGATCGGCTTAACCGGATCGCTGCAGCCGGGCGATTCATTTCCGGTGGAATTGATCTTCCGGAATGCCGGGCGCCGCACTATTTCCGTGACGGTAAAGCCAATAGGCAAATAGCCCGGTAGTCGCCCAACGATGACGGCTGTTCAGGCTAAGATGAGGAGTGAGCAGGCTTGGCCATGCTGCTGCTTGCCGGCTTAATCCACCGTTTCAACACTTTGCGAAGCACTTCGGGTTTGACCGGCTTGCTGATATAGTCGTTCATTCCGGCATTGATGCATTTCTCCCGGTCGCCGATCATGGCGTTGGCGGTCATGGCAATGATGGTGATATCCCGCACCTCATGATTCAGAGAGCGAATCGCCCGGGTGGCCTCGTATCCATCCATCACCGGCATCTGGCAATCCATTAGCACCAGGTCGTAGGGTTTGCTAGTTAACGCTTCCAGGGCCTCCTGCCCATTATTGACGCATTCGACATGGTAGCCCAGCTTCTGCAACATTCGAACGGCCACTTTTTGGTTGACGCGGTTATCCTCGGCCATCAGAATCTTTACCGGTTCCGCCGGATTATGGCGTTCTTCAGCCTTCTCCGGCGGGGCGCTGCTCACTTCCGCCCGGGAGGGTAAAGCAAAGCAGGTTTGACACGCTTCCCATAACTGGTAGTAGCGCACCGGCCGGGTAATTGTGGCTCGGGCCGCTTGTTCGGAACACTTTTTATACTCTTTCTGTTCCTGGTAATTGAGAATGAGCACAACCGGCGCCGGATATTCATTCAATGATTCGCAAAGCTGCTGGAAAAAGGATTTCTGTTCATTGGTCGCCGCCGAGGTATCCAGGAAGATCATATCGGCATTTCCGGCGATTGAAGCAGCCTGGTCGGATTTTCCGGGCAGCTCCTGCAAAGATTTAACCCGCACCGTCGCCTCCCAGGATTCCAGGTAATCCCCGACAATCTTACCAATACGCACATTATCGGTAAATAAGACAACTTTTTTTCCAGCGACACTTGAGGCAATATGCGACTCCTCTTTCCTCCCCGGAGCGGCTTTACGAAGCGGCAGTTCGAACCAAAAAGTGCTTCCGGCCCCGGGGGCGCTCTCCAGGCCGATCTGTCCACCCATTAATTCCACCAGCTGTTTGGAAATCGCCAACCCCAGGCCAGTGCCGCCAAATTTCCGGGTGGTGGTGGCGTCGATCTGCGAAAACGATTTGAACAGTTTTTCCTGGGCGTTCATTTCAATCCCGATTCCGGTGTCGAGCACCTTCACACGCACACGCAGTTCCCGGCGGGACTCTTCCGTTTTGTACACATCAATCCGCACCGATCCTTCTTTGGTAAATTTCAGGGCGTTTCCGGCCAGGTTGATCAGAACCTGGCGAATTCTCTGCGGCGCGCCGTGCACCATCCTGGGGCAGTGCGGATCGATCCAGATGGAAAAATCCAGTTCTTTTTCTTCGGCCTGGATCGCCAGAACGTCGGCAACTTCATCGAACAATTGGCAGATGTCAAAATCAATCGACTCCAGTTCCAACTTACCCGCTTCGATCTTGGAAAAATCCAGAATATCATTAATTAAAGCTAACAGCGCTTCGGCAGAACTTTTTACCGTCTCGGCATATTCAAGCTGTTCCGGGGTTAACCTGGTTTCCAGCAAAAAACCGGTCATACCGATAATGCTGTTCATTGGAGTGCGAATTTCGTGGCTCATGTTTGCTAAAAAGACGCTTTTAGCCCGGACCGCTTCTTCGGCTTCCTTGCGGAGTCGTTCGGCGACTTCCACGGCTTTCTCCAGTTCAGCGCGCGCTTGCTGCGCTTCTTTCAGCGCTTGCACCACATCCTGCTCGGCAAGTTTCCGCTCGGTTATATCCCGCAGCGAGCCTTCTACTCCACTATACTTCCCTTGCTCATCTATCCGCACATGAGCATTGATGGAGGTAAAGACCAAACTGCCGTCTTTGGTTTTTAAGCGTACTTCATAGTCATTAATTTCTTTACGGGTGTTCAGTATTTTCGTAAGTCTCTTCAGGTCATCGGGATTGTGGTATACCTCCACAACCGGCCGGCCCAGCACCTCTTCCCTCCGGAAACCGGAGTGTCGAGTTATGGAGGGGCTTATTTCCGTCACAATTCCGTTGCGGTCGGTGCGGAAGAAGACATCCTGTACATTTTCGAAGATATGGCGATATTTTTCTTCGCTCTTCCGCAAGGCGCTTTCGGTCTCTTTGCGGGAAAGGGCCCCGACCAGCATATCGCCGACCAGGCGCAACAGGTTTTCGTGATCGGAATTCCAGGTGCGGGTGCTGCGCACGGCATCAAACCCCAAAAAGCCGAACAGTTTTGTTCCCAGCATCAACGGCACTACCAGGGCCGATTTAACTTGCTGCGCTTCCAGCAACTCCCGTTCTTCCCGGGCGGCAGGCGGCAAGTCCTCCAGCGAATTGATGCGGACATTGCGGCCGTAGTGGAGTTGTTCCATCCACCACGGCGCGGTTTCCTGGGGAAGATGCTGCAAATGTTCTTTTTGGGGAGTAACCTCAGGCCGACACCATTCATGGGTGTTGGAGATATATTTTCCGTCTTCGGAAACCCGGAAGACATAACTCCGATCGACATCGATGAAGCTGCCGATCAGTTCCAGGGTTTGCTCGATAGCCTCATCGACCTGCTCGGCCTCCAGGCTGATAAAGTGGGTGGAAATATGGTTAATCAGGTTTTCCAGGGTAAGCCGGTATTTTAAGGAAGACTCCGCTTTACGACGATTCAGGGCGTGGGAAATAATCTGCCCGGTCAAATAATAGGCGTCGATTACTTCATCATCCCAATTATGAACCGCCTGCCGGGATTCAAAACCGATGACCCCCACCAGGTCGCTCGCTACCAGCAAGGGGATGTGCACCAGGGAGGTAATCTCCGGATCGTCAACAAAGTTCAGAATCTCTTTACAGACCCGGTTGGCGCGGTCTGCCTCTATGTGGCAGTAGACAATTCGGCCTTCTTCCAAAAGCCGACGATAATAGGGAAAATCCTCCAAGGCAACGGAGCGGTTTAAAAGATCATTTGGCTGATCCGCCTGTGAGCGCCAGTCATATTCTGTCCGAAGAAATTTAGCGTCCTCGCTGCGGAGCAGCAGGTAACAGCGGGAAGCCTGGCTGAATTCCCCTAAAAACTCCAGGGCGTGCCGGGTGGTTTCATCGATGCTGTCGCCGCTTCGAGTAATGTAATCGGACGATATGCGGTTCAGGAATTCGATGAATTGCAGTCGCCGTTCTTGTTGCGCCTCCACCCGGCGGCGCTCCCGGATGGCTTCGACGGTAAGAATGATCAATCCCAGCACGACCACAGCAATAACCACGATAAGCCCGATCCCGCTCCAGGTTAAGTACCAGGGCGGCAACACGGTAAAATGAAACTCGGCCGGCTTGCTCCAGTGATACCCGCTCTGCTGCGCCCGCACCCGGAAAGTATAGTCCCCGGGAGGCAAACCGGCGATATGCGTTTCGGTTGCCGTGCTGGGCTTGCTCCATTGCCGATCCCGGCCTAACACACGGGTTTGATATACCAATCGATGGGTCGGAAAAGTAAAAGAAATATAGTTTAATTCCAGGAATGAGGAGTGTTCAATTTGCACAGATTCATTTTCAGCAACCCGGATCGGCTCGCCATTGATGCTCCGGGAAAGGAAGATCGGCTTTGTGGTCGGGCGGACCCGTTGCTGCTGTTCCTGCAAATAAGCAATCCCGCGATAAGTGCCGGCCCACAATTGCTGCTGCTGATCCACGTAGAGAGAATGGAAGGCGATGGTTGGCGTCGGCAGGCCGTCTTTGCGGTTGTACACGATTAAGTGCTTCTCCCGTAACTGGCAGATACCGTGATCGGTGCCCAGCCAGACCGTTTCGGGCGCCTGTACCGCCAGGGCTTTTATCACCGGATCTTTTAAGCTCTCTGCGGCTAATTCCAACCGCACAACTCCTTGCTGAAGACTGAACAGTCCCTGGCTGCTTCCCAACCAGATTTTCCCATCCGGCCCAAAATCCAGGTCTAAGACCTGGAAATCCTCCAGGCTATCCGGCCCGATTTTATCGACTAAGTTAAGGAAACGGTCCTTCTCCGGGTCATATCGGTACAAAAAAGAGTGATTCCCGCTCCCTCCGGCAAACAATTCACCCGCATCGTTCTCGCGGATCACATTCACCTCGCCGGCCAAGCCGTCTGCTTCCGAGTAATGCCGTACTGCTCCCGACGGGGAAATCCGCATCACGCCGACGCCCCCATCCAGGCAGGCCCAAATACCGCCCCGGGAATCGATCATCAGGTATTCGATCGCTCTTTTCTCATTGGTACGATATGCGGTAATATTCCCATCTTGCCAGACACGGACGACGCCGTTGTTGTGGCCGGTAACAATGCGCCGCTCATCCCCGCTGATACTGGAGATCATCTGGAATTTATTGGTAAACAATTTGCGGATTTTAAAGCAATTATTTTTCCGCATAATGTCGTATACGGAAAGCCCGTCGGTTGCCAGCAACCGATTCTGCCGGGTATAGGAAAGATTTTGGATGGCAAAATTGGAAAAGTTCAGAATGCTGGCAAAGGAGAGTTGGCTTACCAGCGCCACCCCGTTGTCTGTGCTGACCCAAAGGGTGCGGTCGCTGGAAAAAGTGAGATGATTAATCACCTCTCCGGCTAATAAGGGCTCGCGCGTTTGCTCTAATTGGCCGTTACGAAGGGTAAAGAAATAGATTCCCTCCCCGGCGCTTCCCCCGAGCACGTCCCCCTTTTCATTTTCTATCAGACACTGGACAGAGGCGACCCGGGAAAGTTTCTTCCAGCCCATTCGGGAGAGCGGCGCTCGAAGGTCGACGCCATAGACGCCTTTATTGCCGGCGGCCAGCAACATCCCGCCGGAGTGCAGCAAAAGCGCATCGATGCTGAAAGGGCCCTCTCCGGCCAGGGAGAGCGGTTTAAACCGGTCGCCTTCCGGATCGTATAAAAACAGTTTTCCTTTTTGGGAGGCAACCCACAAGCGCCCCAGGGAATCTTCCACAAAGGAAAAAGAGCGGATAAAGCTGCCGGAGTGGTATGCTTCATCAAATTGGTAACGCTTTAGTCCTTGCCGGTCAATTCGCACCACGCTGCCGGGCTCGCTGACCCAAAAGCGGCCGCGGCGATCCTGAAATATTTTTTTGGGATAGTGCAAGCTGGAATCGGGGAGGCGGAAACCGCCAATCCGGAAGGGCCGGATGGTAAAACTATCGACCCCCGGCGCTGCTTCGACAATTCCGTTATCGGTCACGATAATTATTCCACCGCTGCTGCTCAGCAAGAGGTCCTTTACATAGCGGCTGGGTAAGCCGTCCCGGTAAAGGGAAAATAGTTTGCCGTCAAAGCGGATTAGCCCGGCGTCGCTGCCGATCCAGATAAAACCGAGTTCATCCTGGAGAGTGGTTTTGATCAGGTTGGAGGGAAGGCCGTACTCGACATCAAAGAAACGGGTGCGGAATTCCTGACCCGCGGCCTGAAAAAAAGCGGCAAAGCAGAACAGGCTCCATATCGCCAGCCATTTTTTCAGATCATTTCGCCCGGACATAAGACTACCCAAGGGCGTCTTGTTGTATAGCTTTTGTTTCATATATGACAATTCCGCTTATCACCCTATCTGACCCAAACCGTTGCCGGTTATTGATTCCAGGTATATAATCGTCGGAAATTGGCGGAAATTCTAAATAAATATGGCGTTAATTTTTAGTGATTGGTTTTGTTGCCGTCTGAAAATCAGCCTATGGGGAAAACTGACAACTCCTGAACAGTGAGATCAGCGGTGTGTATGGCGGGAGAAGCGGGAACCCGGCGGTTTTCCGGCACTTGTAGCCTCGCGGGCTTTTCGGTAGGACAACCGCGCCTAATCCAGCAGGTTGTTCCGTACAACATAGTGGATAATATCGGCATTGTTGCGCAGGTTCATTTTCTCCAGGATTCGGGATCGATAGGTGTTGATGGTGCTATGGCTCAGGGAGAGTTCTTTGGCAATTTCGGTTAAATTTTTCCCCTCGCCAATCAGCCGAAACACCTCGTATTCCCGGTCGGACAAGGCTTCGTGCCCGGATTTTTTGCGGTCCGGGTCCAGCTCGAACGCTAATTCTTCCGCCACCGCTTCGCTGACGTATTTGCCGCCTTGCATCACTTTTTGGATGGCTTTAAAGAAATCCGTCGGGGCGGAAAGTTTGGTCAGGTAGCCGTCGGCGCCGGCGCGCATAGCCCGCACGGCAAAGCGGTCTTCCGGGTGCATGGTTAAAATTAAAATCTTTACTTCCGGGCGAACGGCTCGAATTTCTTTAATTAATTCCAGACCGTTTTTACCGGGCATGGTGATGTCGATTACCGCCAGGTCTAATTCATTTTCGCGAATAAAGCGGAGCGCATCCAAACCGTTCCCCACTTCTCCAACCAGGGTCAGGCCAATCTCGCTGTCTATCAGGCGCTTAAATCCCTCCCGGATCAACATATGATCATCTGCAATCAATATCCGTATCACAACTTTATCCCTTTAACATTATTTTTGCCTGCAAAGATAAAGGGGAGATAAAAAGAAATCCACCTATTGAATTATTTAGACCTTATTACAAACTAAGCTTATATTGCTACATAACTTATGTCATTTTCCCGACCACAATGTGGCGCCGTTGGCATTGGCGCGGGATGGCGTTGCTACGAACGAAGAGAGAAATCTGTTAACACTCAAAACTTTATCTTTCATTTACAATTATTTCAGCAAATTTAATGTCGAATACGCACAGATTTCTCTTCCCGGCAAACCGGGATTCGTGGCAACGCCATCCCGTTGGGAAAATGACAGTGGTTTTTTAAAGTTAATAATTACAGTTCTTTAAAAGGTAATAAGGTCTTTTGTGTTTGTTCCGCACCGGCCTCTTTAAAAGGTATGGTCGACAGCCGGAAGCAGACGGCTTACTTTTTTTCCGTGGACAAAACGGCCGGCATCTCCAGGTAAATCCGGGCGCCCTGGCCCGGCTCGGAGAGCACCTCCAGTTTACCCTGGTGCGACGCCGCCCGTTCCTTCATCCCCAGTATTCCGTAATGTCCGGCTTCTACAGATTCTCCATTTTTAAAGCCAATCCCATTATCGGTAATGGACATTCGGATAAAGCCATCTTCCAGGCGCAGGCGGACTCTCACCCGGGTAGCCTGGGAGTGCCGGGCAATATTGGTCAGGCTTTCCTGCAGAATCCGGATCAGCGAGATTGCATAGTCGTCTTCTAATTCCAGCGTGGAGACATCGGAACGGAAATCGCAATAAATGCCGGTATGTTTTTGAAAATCTTCGATCTGCCACTCCAGGGCCGGGATCAAGCCCAGGTTGTCGAGCACTTCGGGCCTTAAGCGGGTAATCAGGGCGGACATTTTAGCGCCGGTTTGGTCTACCAGTTGGTTCATCCGGTCAATTTCCTCTTCCACGGAATGCAGGTCCTGGCCCGGGAGACGCTTTTTCAATTCCCGTTCCAGAAGAGCCAGGTCCATTTTTAATACGGTAAGAATTTGTCCGAACTCGTCATGAATTTCCCGGGCAATAGCGCGTCGTTCTTCTTCGCGGACATGCTGCAGGTGGGTGGCCAATTCCCGCAGGCGTTCCCGGGAGGTCTGTAACTCGTTAAAGGCCTGTTTCAGTTTGGAGACATCCCGGCTAATCACCACAATTCCGGCCGGGGCGCCGTTTTTATCGCAGAGCAGGGCGGCGCTGACTTCCGCGGGAAACTCCTGTCCATCAACGCGCCGGGCTATAATTTCCACATTTTCAACAAACCCTTTTTCATAAAAAATCTTCAGCAGCTCCGGAATTCGGCTGTGCTCGGAAGGGCTTACGAACTCGAGCGCATTCCGGTGCAGCACATCCTCTTTCTTTTGGAAGCCAAACAACTCCACCGAACGCTGGTTTACGTCCTGGATGCCTAAATTCAAGTCAACAACCGTAACGCCGTCGAGCAAGGTTTCCAGGATGGTGCGCACTTTTTCCTCGCTTTCCTTCAGCAGGTTCTCGGCTCGTTCCCGGTCAATTGCCTCGGCCAAAATATTGGCGATGGAAACCAGGAAGTTTACCTCGGAACGGCTGAATTTGCGTAATTCCCGGCTATGAGCGCCCAGCACCCCATAGGGATTGTCCGGATCGCCGATTAAAATATCTACGCCGCAGCGGATTTGGTAGTTTTGATAAAGGTAAGTGGTAGAAAAACGCGTCTCGGTGCGGTGGTCAACAACGATGGTTGGTTTTTTGGAGCGCAGCGTAAATCCGGCCTGGCTGGTATCCGAAACGGGGGTTTCCCGCTTTCCGATATTGCCTTTCGGCCAACCGATGCCGGCTTCCATAACCATGGTTTGCCGGTCGGGTTGCAACTTAAGCACCTTGGTGTAATCCACTTTTAAGACCCGGGCAACCACCCGCACCGCTTCGCGCATTAACGGGGAAATCGATGTTCCTTTCAGCGCTTTTTCGCCCAGCCTGGCAACTGCCTGCTGCTGGAAAACGTGCTGTTTCAGAAGTTCTTCCGCTTTTTTGCGTTGGGTAATGTCCTGGGCAAATCCGACCATTTTGAGCGGTAGACCGTTCCCGTCGGTAATCACCTCTCCTTCTCCGCGCATATAACGAATCGTTCCGTCATCCAGCAGCAAGCGATATTCCATCGGTTTGATTTTCCCGGTTTTAAGGGCCTTTTCCGTATTTATGCGAACCTTGGGGACGTCATCCGGGTGGATGGCTTTCAGTGCTGTATTGAAATCAACCCGCTTTACTTCCCGTGGGTTTAAGCGGTACTGGCGGTACATTTCCGGCGACCAAATCACCTCATCGGTATTAAAAATCCATTCCCAGCTACCGATTTTGGCCAGCCGTTCGGTATACAAGAGGATATTTTGGGTGCGCTGTAATGCTTCTTCGGATTGTTTGCGTTTGGTTATTTCCACCGCAGCGCCGACAAATCCCAGCAGTTGACCGCCCGGTCCGGAAATGCTCTGGGCCCGGACCAGCACCCAGGCGATGCTCTGATCCCGGCGTAGAAAGCGATATTCGGTTTCGAACAGTTTGTTTTCCGAGACGGCCTGCCGCCAGGAAGAGACTACCCGGCCCCGGTCGTCGGGATGGATGGCGTTCTGCCAGCCATCTCCGAGCACTTCTTCCAAAGTACATCCCATAATTTCCAGGATTTTCTCATTGGCATAGGTGCACTTGCCGTCCGAATCGTTGCGAAAAATCCCTACCGGGGCCACCCGCGATAAAGTACGGAACAGTTCCTCGCTCCGTCGCAGCGACTCCAGGGCCTCATGGCGATCAGTCACATCTGCCACGGCGGCCAGGGCCCCCACATAATTGCCCTGCTCGTCGGTCAATGGATTAGTGCACATACGGGTGTAAATACGGCTTCCATCTTTTTTCAGCAGTTCAAAATCATGGTCCTCGGAGTTGCCTTCCTCCCGATGGGATAATTTTCCCCGGGCAATTTCCACACCATGTTCATCCATAAAATCGAACAGGTGTTTACCTAACATTTCTTCGACCTGGTATCCCAGCATTTCCGCCATGCGCGGGTTTACATAAGTAGTATAGGCATCACGGTCTATTACCCAGAGTCCTTCCTGCATGGTTTCCACCAATTGGCGATAACGGCGTTCGCTTTTAAGGAGTTGGTTCTCCGCTTCTTTCTTTTTGGTCATATCGTTGCTGATCAGGATAAGCGCATCGATTTTATCCCCGATGTAAAGGGGGCCGACAAAGGTTTCATAGTAGTGCAGGTTCCCCTGGGCGTCCGGGCTGCTGGTTTCATAGCGGTCGGCTTTCCCGGTTTTCAGAACCCCCCGAAAGACCTCCTTCATAGCCGGGTGAAATTCCGGAAGGGTGTATTTCCAGACCGTGGAACCGACAATTTCTTCCCGTTTAAACCCGGGTAAAACACGATTGATGTAAAGAATCATCCCCTTTCCATCTATGATGTTGATAAAATTAGGGGCGTTTTCTGCCAGGGAGCGGAAGCGTTGTTCACTGTCGCGCAGCGCTTGTTCGGTTTGGCGCTGCTCGGTGATATCCCGCACGACCACCAGGAATTCATCCTGGTTCATCGAGACGATCCGGGCTTCATAGTATCTGTTCTGCCCGCCCATCATCATTTCATAAGTAAAAGCCTGAACTTGTTGCGTTTCCCGGGCCCGGGCCATGGCTTGCTCTGCCTGCCGGGCTATCTCTTCCGGAAGGACCTCAGCAATTGTCTTGCCGATAAACTCCTGCGGGGGAACGAGGGTTTCGAATCCCTTCGCCGGTACATAATCCAGATATTCGCCATTCATATCCAAATAAAAAATCACATCGGGAAGCGCGGCTAAGAGCGCCCGGTTTTTGGCCTCGCTGTAATGCAATTCAGCCTCGGTCATTGCCCGGTCGGTAACATCCAGCATAAAGGCGTGCGTGTGCGATAATTGCCCGCTCTCATTGTAGTAGGCTTTTGCGGAAAGTTCTACATAGCAAATACTGCCGTCTTTTTTGATTAGCTGATAGGAGAGGTCCTGCACATAGCCGCGTTTGAGGAACTCCGGCCAGCCTACCTCCTGGGCATATTCTTTGCTTTCCTGATCCATAAAACCGAGCAAGGATTTCCCCAGCACTTCCTCGCGGGTGTATCCCAGGGTCTTCAGCCAGGTTTCATTTACGGAAACGATCTTAAAATCTGCATCCAGAGAGTGCATCATGACCGGTGTTTCTTCGTACAAACGGCGGTACTGTTCTTCCCGGGCTTTCAGAGCCTTTTCGGCCTGTTTGCGCTGGCTGATATCCTCGAAAAGCACTCCGACGCAATGGTCGGGCAAGGGGAAGGCTTTTACGGCAAGCGCACTCTGGGGGAGGCGCCGACGGTTGTAAACAAGTTCCTCGATCTCCAGCGGCCGTTGTTCTTGAACCACGGAAGCGTATAGCCGGGGAATCTTTTTTGCCCGCAAATCGGGGAAATTTTCATCAATTGTGCGGCCGATGATTTCCGAATTGGGCAGCCCCGTAAACTGCTCGGCGGCCGGATTGGCCGAGATGAGGCGCAGGGTGCGGTCATCATCAGGCTCTTCCAGGTGGTAGACATGCAAGCCCATCTGCATAGTCTTAACAATATCCTGGTAAAGTCGCAATTCTTTTTCTGCTTTTTGTCTTAGCTCCAGACTCTCCCGGAACGCCTCGACCAGCTTATTGATCTCGGCGCTTCCGGAAGGCAGGCTGTCAAAATGCACTTCTTTCCCCTCGCCAAACTGCTGCACCGTCTCCATCAGGCGCCGCAGCGGCGCCGTGAACCGCCGCATCAAGATGAGGCCGACGATTAGAATAATGATCCCGGCGCTCAGGGTAATGATCAGCAGGCGGGTTTTGACCCGGTCCATATATTCACCAAACGCGCCGTATTTGATCGCCGCAACCAGTTTCATCGAAGGGGAAACCGGAATCACCTGGCCCCTGAGCAGCAAATCTCCGTTAGCCAGGCGCACTTTCCGGGCTATTGTTTTCTGCTTTCCCCAAGCAATTTCATCCAGGACCGGCCGGAGCCAGCTTCCCGCCGGAAGGGAATCGGAAGCCGCAACAACTTGCCCGGTTT
This sequence comes from Calditrichota bacterium, assembly GCA_024275555.1. Classification (GTDB taxonomy): domain Bacteria; phylum Calditrichota; class Calditrichia; order RBG-13-44-9; family J075; genus JAJRYW01. The sequence continues at coordinate 14,803 of JAJRYW010000076.1, forward strand.
CATTCAACAACAGTATAAATTCAATATTCGGATTGCTTTGGGCCAGCGAAGAAAAAATGGTGCGGATGGAATGCCAATCCTGCTCCCGCAGCTCCTCCCCAATCGGTTTGATAAGAGCCCGGGTCAAAACCTGCGAGGATTGCTCCCAAATTCGAATCTGGATATTGCGCGCCTCATCTTTGCCCCAAAATCCGAAAATCAGCGCGGCAATGACGGCCATGCTCCCCACTAACAAGCCCATCTGCATTTGGATTGACCATGCTTTTTTCATAGAAAACTCCGCTTAAAATCTTTCACTTCCGGGTCATCTCTGTTAAACAGGAACGATTTATCCGGGCAAGAACGAATCGTAAAACCGTTCAAAATGTGCAAAGAAAATATGCACTTTTCGCTGGTGCAGCGCTTCCCTGCGACACTCCGGCGATGGGATACGGCTCAACACCGTCAATATAACATCGATTGGGTACGGATTGCAAAGGAGGCCGCTTCATTATTTTTATCAAACAATCCAAACGGTTATTTCAGCATCATGTGCCGGAAAAATTTCTTACAAATAATTTTTTGCCGGGCGGTTGGGAGCATTTTTGTTTATCTTAAACTTCTGTAGGACCCGTCATCCCTAATCATATAACCAACAAGGAGATGCTATGAATGCTGATAAATATTTGCATAATATCTACCAGGAATATATGCGATTAAAACAATTAAGCGACCGTGCTCTGGCGCAAATCGATGATGAAGCATTTTTCAGGCAGACCGATCCGCAGGGTAATTCTATGGCAATTTTGATCAAACACATTGCCGGAAACATGCGTTCCCGCTGGCGGGATTTTCTCACCAGCGACGGGGAAAAACCGGATCGTCAGCGGGAGCGCGAGTTTATGCTGGAGGAGATGGACACACGGGCCCATTTAATGGCGCGCTGGGAGGCTTCCTGGAATATTTTGCGAAACACCCTGACCTCGCTGCAAGCGGCGGATTTGGAAAAAGAGATAACCATCCGGGGAGAATCTCATGCGGTTCCGGAAGCATTGCACCGGCAACTGACCCACTACGCTTATCACACCGGGCAAATTGTGCAAATGGCCCGTTCCCAGGCCGGGGATCAATGGCAATCTCTAAGCATCCCGAAAGGGCAATCGGAACAGTTTAACAAAAATCCTCAAAGTTATTTATAGACGCGTGAATAAATTCGAGAAGACTGCCGGTTCTCCGGTAGCCGCATTCCGGGTAATCGGAATGCGGCTACCGCAGCAATCTATATTCGCGGATTAATTCACGCC
>JAJRYW010000077.1 GCA_024275555.1 Calditrichota bacterium
AGCCACTTTATCAGTCCCAGTTCCGTATCTCTTAACTGCTTTTCATGGTGCGGCAAGACCCGCACCGTGTAGCGATACTTGCCGGAATCCGAGGGAACAATCGTTGCCTCAAAGAGATGCACATTTTCGGAGACCTCTTTTTTGCGCTGCATATCCAGCACTTCGGCATAGATCGGCTGGGGCACCTGGCCGGCTTCCTGCACCAGGTAGACTTGTACCCGCACATCTTCCAGGGAAATATCACCCAGATTAACAGTAACGCAAATCCGCATCGGCTCGCCGAATTTCAGGGTAACCTCCTGGCCCGGGTTCAAATCCTCGGCCAATTTAAGCTCGATCTGCGACCAGTTTTTTTCCATCTTCTCCCGCCAGGCGGTAAAGTCTTTGATGGGCTGATAGTTCTGCTCATGAAACGCTGCCCCATTGTGGATTGCGGGCAGGTAGAGCTTGTTTACATACTCCTTAACCATCCGGTGGGTATTGAACATCGAAGACACGGAGGCCAGCGATTCTTTCATGACTTTTACCCAATCATGCGGGAGCCCGTCTTCGCTGCGGTTATAGTATAGCGGGATGATGTCATTTTCCAGGATATCATAGATAGCGTCGCTGTCCAGGTTGTCCAGTTCTTCCAGATCGTGGTAATCTTCCTGGTCGCCGAAGGCCCAGCCGTTTTTGCCGTTGTAGCCTTCACACCACCAGCCGTCCAGCACCGAGAAATTAATCCCGGCGTTCATGCCCACTTTTTGGCCGCTGGTGCCGGAGGCTTCCTGGGGACGCCGGGGGTTGTTCAGCCAGACATCTACGCCGGCGACCAGGTCGCGGGCCAGGCCCATGTCGTAGTTTTCCACAAAGAAAATTTTACCGCGAAAACCGTCTTCCATGGAAATCTCGTGGATGGTGCGGATGAGCTGCTGCCCGCCCCCGTCTTTGGGGTGCGATTTTCCGGCAAAGATGATCTGCACCGGCCGCTGGGGATTGTTGAGAATGCGGCGGAGACGATCTTTATCCCGGAAGATCAGCGTGCCGCGCTTGTAGGTGGCAAAACGGCGGGCAAAACCGATGGTCAGCACCTCCGGTTTAAGCATATCTTTCAGGCGATTGATACGCAAGGTGCCCACCCGGTTGCGGATAACCTGGGCCTGGAAACGCTCCCGGAGATTGTTGAGCATCTTTTCCTTGATCAGCATTTTGGTGTTCCACAACTCCTCGTCCGGGATGCTGAACACCGTTTTCCAGAACACCGGCTCATCGATGTGCTCCTCCCAGTCCGCTCCCAGGTGTTTGGCAAATAACTGGCGCATCCGATAAACGGTCCAGGTAAAGGTATGCACGCCGTTGGTAACATGGGTAATCGGGATTTCATCCAGGGGGATGTTGGGCCAGACGTCCTGCCACATTTTCCGGGACACCTCGCCGTGCAGTTTGCTTACTCCATTGCGGAACCGCGACAGTTTCAGCGACAGGATGGTCAGGTTGAAAATCTCGTACCCTTCCGGCTGCAACTGGGAGCCCAGTTCCATAAACTGGTAGCGGCGGATGCCGATCGATTCCCAGTAGCGCTGGAAAAATTTATCCATCAGGTTCAGCGGGAAGGCGTCGTTGCCGGCCGGCACAGGGGTGTGGGTAGTAAAAATGGTATTGGCCGCGACGGCTTCCAATGCTTCTTCGAAGCTGAGCTTATCTTGTTTTACCAGGTGCCGGATGCGCTCCAGGGCCAGAAAAACCGAGTGCCCCTCGTTCATGTGCCAGGCGGCCGGTGTGATCCCCAGGGCGTTCAGCATATGCACCCCGCCCATCCCTAAGATGATTTCCTGGGAGATGCGCATCTCTTCATCGCCGCCATAAAGGCGGGAGGTGATAACCTGGTCTTCATGGGGATTATCGGGAAGATTGGCGTCGAGAAGATAGGCGGCCACGCGACCCACCTGGGCCTTCCAGACCCGCACGCGCACATCGCGGTTGCCCACCGGCACGCTGATGATCAGCGGCTCACCGTTCTGGTTCAACACCGGTTGTAACGGCAAATCTTCCGGGTTGTAAGGCGTGTATATGGCAATTTGATTCCCGTGGGCGTCGATCTGCTGGGTAAAATAAGCCTGGTGGTAGTACAGGCTGATCCCGATTGCCGGAATCCCCAGGTCGCTGCAGGTTTTGATATGATCCCCGGCCAGCACACCCAATCCGCCGGAATAAATCGGCAACGACTCGTGAAATCCGAATTCGGCCGAAAAATAAGCGATGGGTTTATCTTTATCCGCCGGAAAAGTTTTGGAAAACCAGGTCTCTTTGGCGTTCATGTATTCATCAAATGCTTTCATTACTTTTTTAAAATTGGCCAGGTAGGCGGGATCGCTGGCGGTATGTTCCAGGTCCTTTTGCTGAACTTCCCGCAGAAATTTGACCGGGTTATGGTTGATCTCGGTCCACAAACCCGGATTGATTTTCCGGAATAGCTGGCGCGCCTCCGGCGTCCAGGAAAAATAGAGATTATAGGCCAAGTCCTTTAACCGGTGAATCTCTTCCGGCAGTTCCGGAATTACCTTTATGGTTCCCATGTACTCCATGTGTTCTCTCCTTGCTAAGTTCTGCTATTCATACGGTGCGATTGATTAGACAGGCGCACTTCTATTTTCGAATAGTGAGCGGTAATATTAAGGAGGGAATCGAAATCATACAACCGGAACTTGCAAATCATAGCAATGTGGTTTTTGTTTGCGATAGCAGAATGCTTCGGTTAAATTCCCCACGCAAATTTTACGCATCTCATGTTACGCAATTTGCCGCAGAGGTCGCAGAGATTCTTAAAACGAGAGTTAAAGAACTTGAATTGTATTTAACAATTATGGACCATAACAATATTTAGTTAGACAGAGCTTTATATTTAATCGTTTCTCGGAGTTCCCTGTGACTCAACCGCAAAAAACCGGTAAGCGCGCGTAACATCAGTTAGGCATAATGAACCTGAACAGGATTGAGGCAATAATGATTCGCAGTATGACCGGATTTGCAACTCAAAAAATTCCCTACCAAAATGGCGAGTTAACCTGTGAAGTGCGCTCGCTGAACTCCCGCTACCTGGAAGTATATGTTAAACTTCCCACGGTACTGCGTGAATTGGAAGATTCCGTGAAAGATATTTTCCGGAATAATATTCAACGAGGCAAAATTACCTGCACGGTCAGCTTTTCCAGCCCGGACCCGGATTTACAGGCGCTGGGCGTCAACGAGGAATTGGTGCGCAGCTACGCCCGGCTGTTGGAGCGGGTGCGCCGCATTGCCGACATCGATACCCCGGTGCGGATTTCCGATTTGATGGAGTTTAAAGATATTTTTACCATGGAAGAAGCCCGCACCGTCGACGAAAGCCTGCACCAGGCCTTGTTCGAGCTGGTGGAGATGAGTATTGCCCAACTCAACGACACCCGGGCAGGCGAGGGAGAGAACCTCACCAAGGACCTTATTCAACGCCTCTCGGTGATTGAAAAGTTGGCCCGTGAGATAGAAATGTTAGGGAAAAACAACGCCCGGGCAGAGTTCGAGAAGCTGCAGCAGCGCGTGTTCTCGCTGGTTGATGAGAGCAAGATCGACCGCAACCGCCTGGAAATGGAATTGGCGCTGATCTCGGACCGGGTTGACATTTCCGAGGAGATTGTGCGCCTGGGGAGCCACATCCAACTCTTCCGGGATACGCTCCAGGAAGGCTCGCCCATCGGCAAAAAGCTTAATTTTATCTTGCAGGAAATGCACCGGGAAGCCAATACCATCGCTTCCAAAAACACCATCATCGATATCAGCCATCGAATTGTCAGCGTAAAAGAAGAAATTGAGCGCATTCGTGAGCAAGTTCAAAATATAGAATAGGAAATCGGACTGCATTCATGGATCAGAAGCCCATTCTGGTGGTCATCTCCGCGCCATCCGGGGCCGGAAAAAGCACTATTTGCCGGAAACTCCTGGAACGAAATTCCAAGCTGAAACTATCCGTCTCGGCCACCACCCGGCCGCCGCGCTATAATGAGGTTCACGGCAAGCACTACTACTTCATCTCCAAAGAAGAATTCCTGGAAAAGATCAAAAATAATGAATTCCTTGAGTACGAGAATGTTTTCGGAAACTATTACGGCAGCTTGCGTTCCCAGGTGTTGCAGCAGTTGGAGCAAGGGTTCTCGGTTCTGTTCGATATCGATGTCAACGGCGCTCTGAGGATTAAGAAAAACTATCCCGATGCGGTGCTGATCTTCATCAAACCGCCCTCGCCGGAGGAATTGGAAAGACGCCTGCGCGCCCGTAAAACCGAGGATGAAGCGGTGATCCGCAAAAGACTGGAACGGATACCGGAGGAATATCGCAAAGCGGAAAAATTTGATCATATCGTCATCAATGATGACCTGGATAAAGCTGTCGAAGAAGTTGAACAGATCATCAAAATGCACCAGGAAGACTGAGGCATATGTTCTCTACCAGCCGATTTAAAGACAAGCACATTTTAGTGGGCATTACCGGGTGCATTGCTGCCTACAAAACCTGCTATTTGATCCGCTACTTAGTGGAAGAGGGCGCCCAGGTACGGGCCATGATGACTGCGGGAGCGGAGAAGTTTATCACTCCGCTGACTATCGAAAGCCTGACAAATTACCCGGTTTATACGGAGATGTTCCCCACGGGACAGTTTACCGCCACGCATCACATTGCCGCCGCGGATTGGGCAGAAACAATGGTGCTCGCTCCGGCGACGGCCAACATCATCGGCAAATTAGCCAACGGCATCTGCGACGATTTTGTCTCCACCGCCTCCCTGGCTGCGCACTGCCCCCGGTTAATCGCCCCGGCGATGAATACGCACATGTGGCGTAACCCCGCTCTTCAGCGCAATCTGCTTACGCTGGAAGCGGACGGCTACCTGATCTGCCCGCCCGAGGAAGGCTTTTTAGCGGAAGGCTACTCCGGGGTGGGACGCCTGGCCCGGCTGGAATTTTTGATTCAGTATCTCTATCGCGCCATCCACCCGGCCCCGGGGAGTTTAGCGGGCAAAAAGGTTCTGATTACCGCCGGGCCGACCCGGGAGTATCTCGACCCGGTGCGGATGTTCACCAATCGCGCCACCGGGAAAATGGGCTATGCCCTGGCCTGGGAGGCCTTTGCCCGGGGCGCTGAGGTGACCCTGGTGCACGGCCCCACCCACCTGACCGCCCCAACAAGCATGGAAACCGTGGCCGTAACCAGCGCAGAAGATATGTACCAGGCGGTCAATGATCGCTTCGATCAATGTGACATCTACATCAGCGCCGCGGCAATTGCCGATTACCGCCCTCCCAAAATTGCCGGGCGCAAGATAAAAAAAGGGAGCGAGGGGCTGCCAGTAAAACTAACCCGCACTAAAGATGTGCTGCTGGAAATGTCGGCCCGCAAAAAGCCGCATCAAAAACTGGTTGGGTTTTCCGTGGAGACCGACTCCCCGGTGGAGAACGCCCGCCGTAAACTGGAGAAAAAAAAGTTAGACCTGGTGGTATTGAACAACCCCCTGGAAGAAGGCGCCGCCTTTGCCGCAGAAACCAACCGGGTGATGCTGATTACCGCAGACAAGACTCACGACGTCGGCCTGAAGACAAAATTGGATACCGCATTTGATATATTTGAGTTTTTGTTGTAGTCCGGATATTTGTTAAGCTTTTTTTTCTTTGTCCGGATGTACAGGATAGACCGGATAAAGTTGGATCAATAGGATAAATAGCATCCGGTCAATCCTGTTAATCCAGTCAAAAATCTTTTTGCGGATAATAACTAAAAATGTACCTCTTTCGCTCTGTGAAAGAGGTCATCAGCCTTGTATTATTCACTGTGGTTTTGTCGCCACCCCCCTTTAATCCCCCCTTTTTAGGGGGTGTACAGACCGGGGACATGGGTAACAAAGTGTTCGGACACATAGGTAACAGTTGACATATTACTCACTCAAATTAATTTGTGCAATTTTTTGATGACAAAAAAAGACTTCAAAGTTTCCAT
>JAJRYW010000003.1 GCA_024275555.1 Calditrichota bacterium
AGCGGCTGGTGATGCCGGCTAATTCATCGGCGTCGGTAAAGTCAAAATTAGGTTCGCCGGCAGTGGGCCGGCCGTCGTCTTCGCCCTCATCGCCGGTGCCGGCCAGGCCGTCTGCACCCAGGTCGTCCGTGAGCGGGTTCCAATCGCCGTCATTGTCTAAGCCGTCGTTGGAGGTGTCGAAAAAATAAACTTCATATTCATTGCCGGTCAGGGCGCTGGGATCGAGCACATTATAGGTAATGACGCCAAAGCCTTCCCCGGAGGTATGCTCCAGTTCCCCTTCCCGTTTGGGATCCACATAGCCGGCCACCGGGGCCTGCGGGGTTGCTACCGCGGTATTGATGTCCAGGACAATCTCGCCGTCGCTTTTTTGTACAATTGACTTGGTCGATTCCGAGGGAATCACCCCGGTTTGATTCACGCCGCGATCGTAGGAGACCACCGCGTAATAGTAGGTGCGGCCGTTTTCCACATCATAATCCACATAGCTGTGGCGCAGGCCGCTATCGGCGCCCAGGTCAAAGGCCCAGCCGCGCAACTGCTGGAAAATCTCCGAGGGCGCTTCGAAGAACCCGAAGATGCCGTTCTCGATATCAAACTGGGCAATGGGTTTAAAGGCCACTACATTGCCCCCGGAATTGGTGATCACCCGGGCGTCGTTAAAGTTGGGATCGGTGGCGCGGAAAATCTTGTACCCCTCAAAATCGAACTCGCGCAGCACCGGGTCAAAGGATCGCTCGGCCTTGCGATCCCAATAGAGCACCACCGAGTCGTCGCCGGCGATGGTATAAAGGGTGGGCTTGTCCGGGGCAATGGGAAAGCGGTAATCCGACTCGAAAATCTGGCGCACGATGGGCAGTTTTTTTAAGATGTCCGCTAAATCATCGCCGTAGAGGAGCGCCAGGGAAATCCGCTCGGTCTGTCCCGGGGTTAAGGGGAAGTAGCCGGTTCCGTAAATAAAGTCGCCGTCTTCCCCGGCAATGGGGCGGCCGTTGACGATACTGCTGGGCACGTCAAAGAAACCGGGGCGCATCTGTTCCCAGACGCTGCGGTCATCGGCCATGGCGATTTGATTGGCCGGGGAAAAGTAGTTGAAGCTGGACAGGCCGATTTGGTCCGATTCGCTGACATCGGTCTGATCAAAATTCGGTTCCCCGGGCGTGGGAACTCCGTCGCCTTCTCCCAGGTCGCCGGTTTCCGGCAAGCCGTCCGCCCCGACGTCGTCAAATTCAAAATTCCAGTCGCCGTCGTTGTCGATCCCGTCGTCGCGCCGTTCGTCGATCAGCGGATCGTTCAGGCCGATACCGTTGCGATAATCGATATGGCGAACCGGGTTGAGGATGCTGAACAGCACCGTGCCGTCGCTGTCGACCCGTTCCTGCAGGTAGTGCAGGTTAAAGTTCTCATCAATCAAGCCATCCAAATCATTGTCTTTTCCATCAAAGGCGTTGGGATTGATCTGCAACTGCCCGTTGACGGTTACCCGGTTTCCTTCCACCAGGCGGGTTTCGTTGGCGATCAGGGTGATGGTGTCGCCCAGGGATACCACCACCAGGGTGTCGGTGGTGTCCGGGAAGGTGATCACGGTGCGTTGGAAAGTACCTTCATCAATGGTTACAATTTTATTGACCTGTCCCGGGCCGGGATTGGGAGAATTGGTCGCCACCACTTCGTCGAAGTCTTCCTCTTCAAAGAAGGGGCCGGTCGGGGCAACTGCGCCTTCGTCGGAATCTTTGTCATTGTCGATGCCGTCGAAGGGATTTCCGGGGCTTTCCAGAAAGGCGTAACTGACCATCCCCACGTCGCCCTGCCAGAAGGGATTGCGGGAGACGTCGTTGCCAAAATCGCCCGTGTAGGTTAAATCTTCGGCCACATCAAAGAAAGACCAGTCGTCGTCGAACTCCTGGGGGGAATTGTCGCTGCCGGTTACCCCCACGTAGGTTCCCACCAGCATCCCAAACACGGTGCGGGGATAAATGGTTTGGCCGTTGTTGGTTACTTCGTAGAGCCAAAAGATATTATCCTGGGCTAAAATTTGCTGCCACTGCAGGCCGCGCTGTCGCACTTCCAGCCCCATCCCAAAACGGTTGGGATTGTCGGGGTCGGGAAAAAATTGCAGGGTGTCGGAATTTTCGCTGGGGAGATTAAATTCATTGTCGTTGTTGTCATCCATGACGAAGTAGGTTTCCAGGTCGGCGTTGGCCAGTTTGCCGAAGATGCCGTTCCAGGAGCCCGGCCAGCCCGGATCGAGCGGGTCGTCCTGTTTGTCCGGCCAGAAGGGCGGCCAACTGTTTTTATCGCCGCTGATTGCCGGTGTGCCGGCGGCTTCGTTGAAATAGCCCCGCACCGGCTCAAAGGCCTGGCGCACGCCATTGTTGGATTCGTCAAAACCGCGGCTGGAAGGACGGTCCACCGGGCAGTCAATCACCCAAAAAACGGTTTTAGGCCGCCCGGTTTGCGGTACAATCCCGGTCACCTCGGCGCCGACCATCAGGCTGACATCGCCGATATAGCCGTTGGTGTCATAAATCCAGGCGCCGCGAGGCCCCCGGTTGGCCGGCTGGCCGATCACCCCCCAGTTGCCAAATACCGTCTTAACCTGGTTCCCGTTCAGAACTCCGGAGCGGCGGAAAACCGCTCCGCTGTTCTGTGCATCCAAATGGGAAAAGATAATACTACAGGAAACAGCCAGCATCAGGAAAAATCGACTGCGAAACATGTGTGTATTCCTCATTGAGTTTACTCTTCTGGTTAAAAGCTATGCTTAAAAGTCCAGCATTAATCCGAATTCAATCCGGCGGGGTTCCGAAAAATGAGTGGGCCGGGTATACCATCGTTCCAATGAATTGGCATACAAGGTGGGATTAAGCGCCCGGGTGCGCGCCAAATCCGTGGTAAAGCCGGCGCGACCGGTGTCGTCAAAAACACCGACTTCATTCAAACGGTCGAAAAGATTGAAGACCCGCAAAAAAACAATCGCCTGGCGCGACAACAGTTTAATGTCTTTGTGAAAGCGCATATCCACATTCCAGATCATCGGTTTCTTCTCGCTATTTTCGCGCAGTTCGGAGACTTCCACGGTCTGGCGGGGCGTGTAGGATTGCCCGCTGCCCAGGTTGGAGATAAAGGTCAGCCCCCAGCTTTTGGAGGCGTAGCCCACGGTGGAGATCAGGGTGTGGCGCTGGTCCCAGGTAAGAGGCACCAACTGCACTTCCGGATCGTTTCCGGCCGCATAGGCTTGCTGGGCCGCGTTGGGGTCCGAGGCGGTTCCTTCGGCAATTTGAAAGGTGTAGTCAAAAGTGGCGTTAAACCCCTCGGTAAAACGCTTGCGCAAGGTGACGATAAATCCTTTTACAAATCCGAAATCGCTGTTCACCAGTTTGCTGTAGGTTTGTGAGCCGCCGAAAACATCAATTTGATCGGCCCGGGTTCCGGTCAGGTCGCGGATATCGCGAAAATAGGCTGTCACATCTACAGCCCAGTTCTGATCCAATTCCTGCTGCAAGCCGATTTCCCCGGAGATGGTCTGCTCCGGGTCCAGATCGGCGTTCCCGATGGTTCCCTGGTTGCCGGTGCCGGCGCCCAGTTTAAACTGGGGATTGCGATAGAGCAGTTCGAAATTGGGAATCTGGAAAAAATGGCCGTAGGAAAAGTGGATCACCCCGCTTTCGCTGATGGGAAAGGCGATGCCTAAACGGGGACTGACCTGCACTTTGTTCGAGGCCTTTTTATACCAGTAGCTCCGGCGTTCCGCCAGGGTCACCATCGGCTCGCCGGGGTCCTGAACGCCGTTCCCGTTTAAATCCCGGAAGCGGTTTTCCGGGCGGAGCGGAATAAAGATGTTGGGGTCGGAGGGATCGCTGAGCACCACCCCGTCCGGCTGAAAATAATCGAAACGCACCCCCAGGTTGACGATTAAATCCTCGAACTCCATTTTATCCTGGATGTAAGCGGAAAGCTCCAGGGGCTTGTGGCGATAGGTGCTGTGAAAGTTGGAGTTGATCGGAAAGACCACCGGGGTCATGTAAGGATCATCCCGGGCAAAGTCCAGTTCATCGCCTTCGGCAGGGCGAAGCGTGATGTCCTCAAAACGAATGCTGTGCTGACGCAGTTCCAGGCCTGCTTTCATCAAATGGCGCTTGTTTAACTGGCTGGAAAGATCCAGCTTAGCCAAAAAAGTCCTGGTGTTCCGGAAAAAGTGCTGATTGTTGGTGCCCCCGGTTTTAAAGCTGAAAGGCTTCTGGTTGTCGGCAACTTTGGGGTGCACATAACGGGGATCGTTGATATCCTCATAAACATATTGCTTTAAGGTCTTATCCGAAAAGGATAAACCAAGTTCGTAAAAAGTAGTCCTGTTCAAGGTATGGCTGAGCTTAAAAAGATGGGCAATCCCGATTCGGAACCGGTTCAGATTGCCGTCGGGATTGAGCAGGTAGTTCCGGTCAAATTCTTCGAATTTGACATCGTCCCGGATAAAGCTGTAGGTTGCTTTGACCAGGGGGGAGATGTTATAGATCAGCTTGCCTTGAAAAAAGAGTTTATCATTCCAGTTCATCGGCACAAATTTACCATCGCCCTTCCCTTCCGGGTCGCGAAATTCGATAAAATTACCGGCGCTGTCTTCAAAAGCGATATTCTGGGGATTATACACCCGCTTGCCGTACAGCCAGCCGTCAAAATGGATACTGCGGAAATTAACAAAGTAGGAAAGTTTATTGGGAATGATCCGGCCGAAGATGGTTCCTTCGTAGTCGCGAATACGGGTGGGGTCAAAACTGCCAGTATTCAAAAAGATGCTGTCGTTGCTGCTGTAATTTCCCCCGAAATAAGTGGTAAAATTGGCCCCGAAATTTTCGGTGGGCTCTTTGGTGGTAATATTGACAATTCCGGAAAGCGCCCGCCCGTACTCGGCGTTAAAAGCGCCGGAGATAAACTGAAGCTGTTCCACCACATCCTTGTTCACCTCTACCACCTGGCCGCCGTCATAGGAGTCTGTTACGGGAATCCCGTCGATCATGTAGGCAACTTCCCCGGCGCGGCCGCCCCGCACGTGGCCGTTTAAAAATCCGGCTTGCAATTCCAGCAATTCGCTGACCTCGGTGACCGGCAAGCTCTCAATACGGTCCGAATTTACGGCCGCGGTGGAGGCGGTCAGGTCCTTGGTAATCATCTCCCGGTCTGCGGTAACCACAATTTCATCCCCAAGTTCTACCGTGGCTTCCTGGAGTTCGATATTTACCTGGGTGGTCAAATCCACGCTCACCCGGATTCCCTCCAAACGGTGAGTGGCGTAACCGATGTACTCGGCAACAATGTTATACGAACCGGGGGGTACATTAAGGATAAGAAAAGAGCCGTCGATGTCCGTTGAAGCGCCCAGGGTGGTACCTTCCAGGAGGATATTTACCCCGATCAGCGGCTCGCCGGTCCCCTTTTCGGTGACAATCCCGACAATCTTGCCGGTCGAGCCGGCATACACAAAAACGGGTAAAAGCAAGAAGCAAAGAAAACGAAAGGCGGTAGCAATTTTGGGCATATCTCCTCCACGCATAGCTCACGAGGCGTTTGAAAACGGAAAGATGATCTAAGTCTGGATAAATGTGGGGAAAGCATTATTCTGACCACCGAAAATGCTGATGATATACGGCTATAATAATTTAGCCCCTTTCGGGGTCTCAATCGACTCCCGACCCGCCGGGACTGTTGATTCGTTCTGTCGAAGACGCCCCGCTCGGCCAGGGGAAGTGCGCAAAAGCACTTAGCAACTCAAAAGTTAGTTACTAATTTAATTGCTAAAAATTATTTAACAAGTATTTTTTTGTAAGATGAAATAAATTCTTAGCCATCCTGTAAAGCGGAGAACCATTTTGGAGACCATTTATCCCCACGCCGCCCGACGAAACCGAATCCTGTATGGAGTCATCGTTCTGATCCTCACAGCAGGGCTGGGCCTGGCCCAGCAGCCCCAGCCGCCGGCTCTGCTCTACTCTGCCCTGCCGGGATTGCCGAATGAGCCGGAGCCAGGCAAGGCCGTCTCCCGGCCTGCCGACAATCTGCCCGCCGACAGCGCCCGGATCGACTGGGTAGCCCACTTCG
>JAJRYW010000078.1 GCA_024275555.1 Calditrichota bacterium
GACGCCGAGGCGGCGGTGCGGCCAAAGATGCGGTCATTCTCGGCCGTTTCCCGCTCCTCCACAGCTTCTAAGAAGGGCTGGATATTCCGCACCGAATGGAAGGCCTGGTAACCTTTGTAGAGAAAATCCATAATCTCGCCGTAACCGGCTAAACTTGCCGCCCCTTTGACCACCTTCAGGGAGAGGCCCACAAAGGGAAAGCGGCTGATGCGGTGGATATGCCGGGTTGCTTCCAGCAGCAGCCGGATTTGTTGCACCCGTTCCTCGTAGTTGTCGCACTCGCGGTAGAACTGCTCATAAACCTCCGCGGTGATAGGCGGCCGGATGCCCGCTTCAGCCATACGCGCTAACAGTTGCCGGTCGAGTTGTTCGGAAAGATCGTGCAGTTCAATCACCCGGCCCACCCCCTCGATGATATCGCCTTTGAGAATCCCTTTTAGCTTGTGGTGCAGCGTCTTGATGCTGTGATTGCGGAAAGAGAAATCTTTGGGGCCGTAAATTTCCTCCAGGAAAAAATGCACCAGCGGCCGGTATTCCGGCCGGGTTTCAAAATCGCGGTAGGTCTTGTAGATTCGCCGGGTCTGGTATTCCTGCAAACTGCGCTTTAATTCATCCGGATTGGATTCATGCTCGACCATACTCAACTCACCCCGCGGTAGTCTAAGTTCCCTTTCAGCGGCAGTAAGATAAAATCGATTTAGCGCACATGTAAAGCGGAAAGTGAGTTTGCCGGTTCCGGGTTATTCTCCCGGGTTTTCAGCAGCGGATACTTTTTATTTCTGCCACAGATCGGCGCGGATTTTCACTGGTTTAAAATTGCCAGGTAACGGCACTCAAATAAACGACACATTTTGGTGCAAGCTGTCCATTGCCCTGCCTGTCCCGGTGCGCCGGGGCGTATTTTAAGCCCCTGCTCCAACGGAGCCCCGTTGGAGCAGGCCAGACTGGGAATGATATTTCCCGGGCGGCAAATCAAAAAGGGTGCGGTAGTGAACCCCGGGTTATTTATCCTCCCGGGGCCGTCAAGGCCAACGCGATTGAAATACAGCCCCCCGGCCGTTAGTCGCCCGCAGACCCGGCGGCGTGTAAATTAACCGGGCTCTGATTCTCCCAGTCGCGGATGACTTTGAGCATATCCAACGCGGTAATGATCCCGACCACCTGCCCGTTGTCGGTAACCAGCACCCGGTGGATTCTGCCCCGGATCATGGTGTCGGCAACTTCCGGCAGAGGCGTATCGGGATGCACCTTAAAGGTAACCGGGGTCATAATATCCGCTACAGTAACCGAGGAAGCGTTCTTGATGCGAAAGCGGACGATATCCTCCATCGCGTAGCGTTCCTCTAAGGCTTCCAGGTAGTAATTGGGCGGCCGCTCAATCTGCACGGTTTCACCGCTCAGCATATCATAGCGAGCCACGTCGGTCAGGGAAACCACCCCGACTAACTCATCGTTGTCGTCCACCACCGGGGCGCCGGAAATACAGTTTTCGACCAAAAACTCGGTGAGTTCTTCTACCGGCCAGTCTTTGTTTACCTTAAGAACTTCTGTGGTCATAATATCTTTCGCAGTCAGTCGTTTCATAGGACCTCCCGGTTTTGTGCGATTTACGTTCCGTTTTTTACTGATGCACCGTTTGTTTTGCCAGTGCGTCCAGCAGTTTGTTCAGCACTCGTTTACGCTCCTTAAGCATATCGCGATATTCCATCCGGTCGGTATGGGAAATCTCCATACGCAGTTCGCTCAACTGGTTTTGCAGCATCTCCTGCAAAATTTCCAGTTCTCCGGGGTTAAGTGTTAAGCTTATCTTCATGACTCCTCCTGCTGTTTATGGCGGTTTTATGGGAACCGATGGAATCGCTATAGCGACTCCTACTAAAAAACTCCCCATGCCTGCAATCGGTTTCCGGATGAGCAAAAATGGTCGCTCAATCCGGTTATAATTTCCGGGCAAACCGGTAGCCGGCAACAATCGCCGGCATCAGAAATATCAGCGGCGCCAGGGCTAAAAGAATCACCCAGTAATTGCCTTTCTCTAACGGGAGCAGAAAAACAACAAACCCCAGCAGAATCATGGCAAAGGAGCAGCCGATAATCCACTTGGCTGTGTAATGGTTGATCTGGTACCAGTTCTGTTCCGATTCGAAGGCCTTTTTAAAACGAACGCCGTAAAATCGATTCATTGAAACAGAATCATTCACTAATGGGAGGGCCAGGGCTATAAAAAGCACGCCGCAGAAAATATTGGAGATTCCGATGATGATGTTGAGCAGTTCAAACCCATCCTCCCCGACCAGCAAGGGGCTAATATCGGAGATCATGGTTGCCTCGTTTTATGGAAGTCTTTTGGCTTCACGCTAAAGGTACGAACTACTCGCTTGCCAGAACCATGAGAAAGCTTAGCTTAAAATATGATTTTCGTCAAATTTGGGGGGCTGAAAGGCGGAGACAAGATAGCCTCCCGGAGACCCGGGAGACTGTCTTGAGAAAAATAGTGCAGCTATTTTAGCCGTTGCCGGCGGTTTTTTCCGCATAGGCGGCCTCAATCTTATCTGCCACCGATTCTGAGCGGTGGATAAGGGAAGGCATGCAGCCGGGACAGACATAAAACTGCTCGCCTTTGTATTGCACGTGCACCAATGGCAGTTGTTTATCCTGGTTGCCACAATTAAAGCATGCTGCGGGTTGGTCGGTCATGGTTTCCTCCGGTTTTTGTTTGAATATGATTTGTTGTGTCGCTATTGCCTTTGTTTTTAAATCGGTGTTTAGTCAATCTCTTCCAGCCTGACTGTGAAATGACGCAACACCGGCGCTTCGTAAGTAATTTTAAATCCTTTAACCTGTTCCCGGTTCCGGTAAATATTGCTGATGGCCTCGGCCACGTAGACCATGTGCTGGGTAGTATAGACGCGCCGGGGAATGGCCAGCCGCACCATTTCCAGCTCCGGATAGACCTCTTTGCCGGTTTGCGGGTCTTTGTGGCCGAACATCAATCCGCCGATTTCCACCGCCCGGATGCCGGCTTCCCGGTAGAGGGCGACGGTTAAGGCCTGGGCCGGATATTGGTGCTGGGGAATGTGGGCTAAAAATTCCCGGGCGTTCAGGTAAATGGCGTGCCCGCCGATCGGCTTGAGGATGGGCACCTGATTCTCCTCCAGCATTTGCCCCAGGTGGCGCACCTGGCTGATCCGGTAGTTCAGGTAATCTTCATTGAGCACTTCCTGCAAACCGCGCGAAATTGCTTCCAGGTCCCGCCCGGCCAAACCGCCGTAGGTGGGAAAGCCTTCGATAAGAATCAGCCGGTTGGTGATCTGGGCGGCCAGCTCATCATTATTTATTCCGATAAACCCGCCGATGTTTACCAGGCCATCCTTTTTGGCGCTCATCGTGCAGCCGTCGCCGTGGGAGAAAATTTCCCGGGCAATTTCTTTAATCGGTTTGTTTTGATATCCCTGCTCCCGTTCTTTGATAAAGTAGCAGTTCTCGGCAAAGCGACAGGCGTCGAAAAAGAGGGGAATGCCGTATTTGTTGAGCAGTTGCCGGGTCTGGCGAATATTCTCCAGGGAGACCGGCTGGCCGCCCCCGGAATTATTGGTAATTGTCAGCAGCACCAGGGGGATGCGCTCCGGGCCATATTCCTCGACGGCCCGCTCCAACTTTTCCAGGTCGATATTGCCTTTAAAGGGATGATCGATGTGCGGATCATAAGCTTCATCAATCACCAAATCCAACGCCTTCCCCCCGTTGTATTCCACATTGGCGCGGGTGGTGTCAAAGTGAATATTATTGGGGATGACCATTCCTTCCTTCAGGATGGTGGAGAAGAGCAGGTTCTCCGCTACCCGGCCCTGGTGGGTGGGGATGATGTGCTTAAAACCGAAGATGTCGCGCACAGTTTCTTCAAAATGATAATAATTGCGGCTGCCGGCGTAGGACTCGTCGCCCAGCATCAGCCCGGCCCATTGATTGTCGCTCATCGCCGAGGTGCCGCTGTCGGTCAGCAAATCCACGTAGATGGCCTCGGCCGGCAGATTGAAGACGTTAAAACCGGCTTTTCGGATGAGCTCCTCCCGCTCCTCGCGGGTGGTCCGCCGAAGCGGTTCCACAACTTTAATTCGAAAGGGTTCCGAGGGAAAAAACATGTTTTTACACTCCTCCTTCTAACCGAGTTCAAGTTTATTAGCTGTCAATAGTCGATAAGAAACCGCTAATTTAACATAACCTTGCCCGCGAAAAAACGCATTTGCAAAAGATGTCGGTCTTAATCGTCAATATCGTTGTGAAGCGGATCATTTTCTAAATGGATTTTGTGGCGCAGCAGGGCGATAATTTCCGAGGCAATCTCTTCAATCGGTTTACGGGTGACATCGATAATTGACCATTCCGGGTGCTGATCGTAAATATCCCGGGCGTACATCAACTCCAGCTTGGCAAATTCCAGGGTGTCGTAATCCCCGGTGGCATGATTTAGATGAACGGCGCGGCTGGTGCGCAATGTGGCTAAATTGCGCGGGTTGGTTGTCAGCGCAAACACGCGCTTGGGCGGGAGCTGGGAAAGCACCTCCGGCGGTTTTACCCCGTAGACAATCGGTACGTTGCCCACAAACCAGCCCTTAAAGGCCAGGTAGATGCTCAGGGGCGTTTTAAAGGTTCTCGACACCCCTACCAGCACGATCTCGGCCTTGTGCAGTTCTTCGGTTCGCAGTCC
>JAJRYW010000079.1 GCA_024275555.1 Calditrichota bacterium
CTGCGGGCCGCCGTGGATCAGGTTCAACAACGGATATTTTTTGCCCGGGTCAAACCGGGGCGGCTTAACCATCAGCAGGTGCACCGAGTCGCCGTTTGCGCCGGTAAACCAGTAATCTTCAATCGGGTTCATTTCCAGTTGAGCCAGGCGCTCCTTGTTGGTGAAGGTCAATTGAGTCAGGCGCTGCTTGCCAAGATCAAAGCGAAAAAGTTCCGTGGGCATGTCCACACGCTGGATGCCTAATACCAGCGATTTACCGTTGGGGGTGATCTGCATCGAGGAAATATAGCGGTCCTCCAGGAGCAGGCGGCGCTTTCCGGAGGCCGCGTTTATTTCGAACAGCCGGTGACGGCCCTGGTAAGGCGCAAACGCATAGAGCTTTTTCCCGTTGGGCGCCCAGACAAAATCGCTTATCGACAGGTCCAATGTCCCGGTTAAATTGCGGCGCTTTCCGGAGGCAAGATCGTAGATAAACAGGTTTTTCTGATCCGCCTCGAAGCCCGGGCGGGCCATAGCAAGATAGGCAATTTTTTTACCGTCGGGAGAAAAACGGGGCGCCGCATCATTGCCCCGGGATTCGGTGATCTGCCGCAGTTGGCCGCCGCGCCGGTCCACCAGCCACAGGTCGTTGTTGGTGCTGGCCGCTACGATCTGATCGCGGTTTTGCACCAGGCAAAGCTGCCGGCTATCCGGGGACCAGACCACGTCGTGGGAACTTCCCAGGGAGATGGGCGGGGTGTCATAAGCGCCGGGCGTCAGCAGCACCGGCGGACCTCCCTCCACCGGTACAACCACTACGGAACTGTATTTGCCTTCCCGCCAGGCGTTCCAGTGGCGGTAGAGCAACGCATCAATCACCCGCCCGCTGCCGCGACGCTGCGAGTTTTCCTGTTCCATTTTGGCAGACGCTTCCGGCGTAGCGGCATCCGGGTACATATCGGTAATCACCGCTAAATATTTGCCGTCCGGAGACCAGACAAAGCTATTCACGCCGGTGGGAATATCGGTCATCTTGCGGGCTTCGCCGCCGCTGAGCGGAAGCAGGTAGACCTGGGAAGAGCCGTCCCGGGAAGAGAGGAAAGCCAGCGAGCGGCCGTCCGGAGACCAGCGGGGATGTACTTCATTGCCGGGATGAAATGTTAATTGCCGCTGAATACGGCCATCGATTGAAATTAAATGCAGGTCGCTGAAGCCTTTGTTTTTATCAATCGAATACGTTTTTACCCGGTAGACAATCCATTGCCCGTCCGGGGAAACCCGGGCGTCGCTGATGCGGGCCATGCCGAACAGGTCTTCAAAACCGATCGGGCGCGGTTGCCCGTAAACAGCACTCAGACACATCAAAAATACAAATACCACCCATACGTATAAACGCTTCATAAGACCTCCTCAATAAGTAATCTACGCCGACTTTTTCTAAAACGTACAAACTTAGGAAGTGGAAGAAAACAAACACAACTGAATATTTATTTGAGAAGATGTTTGATATGTAATTGAAGATTTATAGATTTGCTCCGACACTGCTACCTAAAGGAAATTCAAACGAAGTTACAGAAAGGGTTCTAAGATGAGAGGACGAATGCCCTTATTGCTGATGATGATCGTAGCCGGATTTCTGTTTACCCAGGGGGCGATCGCAGAAACCCAATCCCAGGCCGGAGAAAATCACAAATCAGATGTAGCAGTTCAGCAGGAAGCCGCTCCCCCGGGGGAGACGCCAGACCCGGGAGAAGCCGCCGAAGAGCACATCGGCAAAGCGCTGCAATGGTGGAGTGTCATTCCTTTTATCGGGATATTACTCTCGATAGCCGTTTTTCCCCTGGCCGCGCCCCATTTCTGGCATCACCATTTTGGAAAAGTATCCGCATTTTGGGCGGCGCTTTTTGCCGCGCCGTTTTTATACGCCTATGGTGGAGACGCTGTCTACGAAATTTTACATGTCTATTTCCTGGAATATATCCCTTTCATCATCCTGCTCTGGGCGCTGTACACCGTCGCCGGGGGGATTCTGATCGTCGGCGCCCCGGTGGGGGTGCCGGTGAACAACCTGGTTCTGCTCATCATCGGCACCGCCTTAGCCTCCTGGATCGGCACCACCGGGGCGGCAATGGTGCTTATCCGCCCGCTGATTAAAATGAACCGCTATCGAAAATCCAAAGTGCATTTGGTTGTATTCTTTATTTTTCTGGTTGCCAACATTGGCGGTTCCTTAACGCCGTTGGGCGACCCGCCGCTGTTCCTGGGCTTCCTGCAGGGCGTGGAATTTTTCTGGACTTTTAAGCTTATTCCGCACATGCTGCTGGTTTCTTCCATTCTGCTGCTGGTATTTTTTGCCTGGGACACCTACATGTTCCGCAAAGAAGGCTGGCACGAGAAGATGCACCTCAAAGACACCCACTTCGACATGCCCGACGACATGGTGGATGAGATGGTGGTGGAAGAAGAGGTGGAAGTGCGTGAAAATACGACCCAGAAGATGCACACCGAAACCTACCGGATGGAGATCAAGGGCCTTTTTAATGTGCTCTTTTTAGGCGGGATCATCGGCGGCGTTCTGTTCAGCGGCAAAGTGCATTTGGGGTCGCTGACCTTCCTGGGAATTCATATGAACATCGAAAACCTGGTGCGGGATTTCTTCTTAATTCTGATGGGACTGCTCTCGCTGAAATTTACCCCGCAGGCATTCCGGAAAGGCAACGACTTTAACTGGTTTCCCATCCAGGAAGTGGCTAAACTGTTTGCCGGGATTTTTATCACCATCATTCCGGCCATCGCCATGCTGAAAGCCGGGACGGAAGGACACCTGAGTTTCATTATCGAGATGGTTGAAAAACCCTACCATTATTTCTGGATTACCGGATCGCTGTCCAGTTTTCTGGACAACGCTCCCACCTACCTGGTCTTCTTCAACACCGCCCTGGGTAAATTCGGCCAACCGGTCGGCTGGCTGATGAGCGAAGGCACGATCTACCTGGAAGCGATCAGCACCGGGGCGGTTTTCTTTGGGGCCATGACCTACATCGGCAATGCGCCCAACTTTATGGTAAAATCTATCGCCGAGCAATCCAATATCAAGATGCCCAGCTTTTTCGGCTACATGGGCTACTCGGTGGTGTTGCTGGGATTAACCTTTCTGCTGGTCACCGTTATCTTTTTCTAAATTCCCTCCCGGGAGATAAAAAAGGCGGCCGTGCACCGCCTTTTTTATGTTTGATTGCGAAGGCCATCTGACAACCGGCGCCAGCGCCCCGGATAAAAAAATAGTTACTATTCAGCAAATGAAGACTTACCGTTCGCTCATTTTGGGGGCTGTTTTCGAAATTCTTGGTGATTTCCTATTCGAAAGTTCTCGTTTTGGGAAAAATTCACGCCTGGCCACAGTTTCATACACAGAACCTTTGGTTTTACCTGGAAATCAATCGAGGACTCTCCAACTGGTAAGTTTCCAGGTGATAGCCGGAAAACAAAAAATAGGCGCATGACA
>JAJRYW010000080.1 GCA_024275555.1 Calditrichota bacterium
CCTGCGCTTTATCCAGCGTCAGCAGATGGGTTAGGGCGGGGTGCGCATCAAGCAGTTCCCGGTACTCTTTGCCGACCAGGTAGTCAATCCGGGCCCCGGGAAAGCGGCTGCGCAAGGCCCGGATGACCGGGTTGGTCAGGATGATATCCCCGATGGAACTCAGGCGAATAATCAAAATTTTGGAAGGGGATTGGGTGAGGATGGGCATGAGCAGATCACCGGCACAGGGTGGTTTATTTACTGCGGTTGATCACGAAATCGGCCAGGCGTTCCAGGGATTGGCAGGCCTCCCGGTTGGGCAACTGCTGCAAGGCCGCCACCGCTCTTTCTTTGATCTCCACCGTTTTTCGGAAGGCTTTTTCCCGGCCCTGGTAACGGTTTACAAAATCTAAAATGACTTGCAACTGTTTCTTTCCGGCCCCGTTTTTCACCAGTTTCAGAATCTGTTTGCGTTCCTTTTCCGGGGCGCTGTCGAGCGCATAGAGGAGCGGCAGGGTGATTTTTTTATCTTCTACATCGGCCAGGGCGGGCTTGCCCAGGACGCCGCTGTTGCTTTCGTAATCCAGCAAATCATCCTTAATTTGAAAGGCCAGCCCCAGGTTCTCCCCGTAGGCAAGCAGGGCCTGTAACTGTTCCTCGGTGGCGCCGACGGTCAGTCCGCCCAACTCACAGCAGGCCGAGATCAGCGAGGCGGTTTTGTCGCCGATGAGCTTGAAGTAGTCTTCTTCGGTCAAATCCAGCTTGCGCGATTTCTGGATTTCGAACATAGCCCCTTTGATGAGCCGTTTGGCCACGGTGGCCACGGTATTCATAACCCGCAGGCTGCCGGTTTCCGTGGCGGCGATCAGCGATTTGGAGAGCAGGTAATCGCCCATCAGAATAGAAATTTTATTTTTCCAGACTTTGTGAATGGTGGGGAAACCCCGGCGCAGTTCCGAGTTGTCCAGCACGTCATCGTGAACCAGAGTGGCGGTGTGGAGCAGTTCCACCACGGCGGCGGTGGTGTAGGTGTGCTCATTGGGCGGGGCGATAGCGCTGGCGGCGGCAATCACCAATGCCGGGCGAAATTGCTTGCCTTTATGCCGAACCAGGTATTTGGCAACCTGGTCAACCAGGCGCACCTCGGAACGCATCACCGCCTCAAAATGCTCATTAAAAGCCTTCAGGTCGGATTCAAACGGGCGAAATATTTCTTTGAGGTCTTTTTTCATGATGGCGGTAGCGCCGGGGCGGTTCATAATTATCCCTCAGCCGTTTTCTCCATATCTTTGGCGGGTAAGGTTTCCTGCTCTTGCTCTTCTTCTTCCTTCTTGGCTTTCTTTTCCACCAGCTTAACAATAAAAATGGATAGCTCGTAGAGCAAGATCAGCGGAACCCCCAACAGGATTTGTGTAATCGGGTCGGGTGGGGTAAGCAGTGCGGCGATGACAAAGATGCCCACCACAGCATGGCGGCGGTAGTTGCGCATAAAACGGCTGGTAAGCAACCCGATTTTGCCCAGGAAATAACTGACCACGGGAAGTTCGAATATGATGCCGAATAACAGCATCAGCCGGATGACAAAACCGATGTAAAAATCAATGGCGATATTGGCGGTGATATCTGCCGGGGCCAGCCCAACAAAAAAGGACAGCGCAAAGGGCATCAAAATATAATAAGCAAAAAACAAACCGATGGCGAACATCAGCGTGGCAAATCCCAGCAGGGGAAAGACATAGCGCCGCTCCTGGGGGAGCAGGCCCGGGGCAATAAAACCCCAGATCTGGTAGAGAATGTACGGCAGTGCTAAAATAATTCCCCCGAAGATGCCGATCTCCAGGAAAACGATAAACATTCCCTGCACTTTTAAAAACTGGAAGGCCAGGGGGGGATCCAGCCGGCTGGCCGGGTAGATCAAAATTTTTAAGAGCGGTTTGGCAAAGATAAAGCAGATAATCATACCCGCCACAATCGCGATCATCGAGCGAAGCAACCGCCAGCGCAGTTCCTCCAGGTGGTCGATGAAAGTCATTTCGTTCTCTTCGACCGGCTCATTTTTATTCGCTTCTGTCATCTTGCCCAAAACCTCTTTACGTCGACATGAACGGCAAATTTAAATGAGAAACCGACCAAATCAAACGCACAGTTTTAAAATAATGAAAATTCCGAATGCCGGGCGGGAATAAGGGGGCGGTATAACCGGGTTAAGCAATAAGAAGTGTTTTGCCGCCGAGGCGCCAAGAACGCCAAGAGGTTATACAGGTCTTGCCTCAAAAACGCTTGGGGCTGTATGACCATTGCTTTTGCTGGTCGCGTTCCGCCTCAGCTCCCATGGTTAATTTTTTGCCGCCAAGGCGCAGAGGGCGCAGAGGTTATTTAAAAAAATGTCCAAGAAGTTGAAGTATATTTGACAATCTCATGTTACGTAATTTTGCCGCCAAGGCACAGAGGTCGCAGAGGTTATTTAAAAAAATGTCCAAGAAGTTGAAGTATATTTGACAATCTAAGATTATAAAAAAATCGTATTTGTGTAGCTGCTTTCATGCAATGGTAATGGCCCCCCTTAATTCCACCCAGCCCACCTGACGGGGAAACCAGTCTCCCTCCCCGATTTCGGGGAGGGCCGGGGTGGGGAAATTTCACTTAACAACTGCCCGGCTACACAGATACAAAAAACCTTCGCGGGCTTGGCGACTTAGCGGCAAAAAAAACATGAAAACCCCTTTGCGGGCTTGGCGGCCTGGCGGCAATAATTAACCGCGGGACTTCCGGCAGGTCATTTTCTAATTAAACTCTTGTATCTTATCACTTTCGTTCGGAATTTCACCATATAGATTGAGGAACTGTCGCCCGGAGAACCCCTTAAATGAATAAGGCCTATTTCTTTTCCGATGTGCACCTGGGAATGAGCTCCAGCAAGTCTGAGAGAATCAAAGAAAAAAGACTGTTAGCCTTTTTAGACCATGTTGCCGCTGATGCGGATTATGTCTTTATTGTCGGGGATCTGTTCGATTTTTGGTTTGAATACCGCACGGTTATCCCGCGGGGCTATACCCGGGTGCTCAGCGCCCTGCACAACCTGCGCGAGTTAGGCAAGGAGATGCACTACATCGCCGGCAACCACGACTTCTGGATGCGGGACTACCTGAGCAAGGAACTGGATATCCAGGTGCATTTTGACGCCCTGGAAATAGCCCTGGGGGAAAAGCGCTTCTACATCCACCACGGCGACGGTATTGCCAAACACGATAAAGGCTACCGGCTTCTCAAACGCGTCTTCCGGAACCCGGTAAGTATTTTTCTCTACAGCGTAATCCATCCCGACCTGGGAATTCCCCTGGCCAAATGGGTCTCGAATTTAAGCCGGAACCATACCGGCCGCCAGGGTCCCCCGGATGACCGCGACTACCGGGAGTTGGCCCAGCAGCAGTTTTTAGAAGGGTTTGATTATGTCATCTTTGGCCATCTGCACACCCCCAATCTCCAGACGTTCGGGAAAAAAGTGTATGTCAATTTGGGTGATTGGATCGAGCATTTTACCTACGCCGTTTTCGACGGCCAGAATATGCACCTTGAAAAGTGGAAATAATGTGGGGATATTTGCTGTTGAAACAGCTTCTTACCTAAATTGAGCTATTAGCCTTTGGCTGTTGGCCATTAGCTCTTATAATTTCAGGCAACTGTTGTTTTATCGCCTGTTAGATGAATCGGTTTAAGGCAGTCATTTTATTAAAGAACAAATAGCTAAAGGCTAAAAGCCAATAGCTAATCGCATTTTTTAGGTCTTAATTATGCAACCCTTTCCACGCCCGGTCGTCCTGATAATAAGCGGTGAAAAAATTAAACCTGTGGAGGCGTTAATGGATCGCAAATCCATATTTTGGGGCATTTTTTTAATTGCCGTGGGACTCATTTTTCTGGCAAACAACCTGAACATCCTCAACATTGACTGGTATTACATTGTTTCCAATATCTGGCAATTGTGGCCGCTGCTGATGGTCGTCGGCGGCCTGGCGTTTTGGGTAGGCTGGCTGAACAATCGCAAAGAATATGGCCTGATTATGCCCGGAACCATTCTGGCGACCTACGGACTGCTTTTCTGGCATTGCACCTATCACGGCTGGCAGCAGATGGCCGAATACAATCTCTGGGCTTTTTTTCTGATCGGTCCCGGCCTGGGGTTTTTCCTGATGTACCTGATGGGCCAGCGTGAAAAAGGGCTGCTGATTCCCGGCTCGCTGCTGCTGGGCCTGGGGATTGTCTTCCTCACCGGCCCGGAAAATATCGCACTGGTCTGGCCCATCGTGCTGATCGCTATCGGCGTGGGGCTGCTGTTCAAACACCGGGAAAACCAGCGCAGGAAGGCCGACTCTGCGCCCACAGACTCGAATATTTCTGTAAATGAATAACATGAAACTTTTAACAAACTAAGTTTATATATTTACACAACTTATGTCATTTTCCCGACCACAACTTGGCGCCGTTGGCATTGGCGCGGGATGGCGTTGCCACGAACGAAGAGAGAAATCTGTTAACACTCGAAACTTTGTCTTTACTTTACAATTATTTTAGCCAACAGAGTGTCGTATACAAACAGATTTCTCTCTACGCTCCGCTTCGTTCGAAATGACATGGGTTTTTAAGGTTAATATTTACAGACAAATAAAGAGTTATAAGGTCTCATGAACAACATGCGGCATTTTGTCTATCTGCACGGATTTTCTTCCACCCCTCGCGGTACTAAGGGGCGCTATTTTGCAGAACGGTTCCGGGAACGGGGAATAACCGTGCATCAGCCGGATCTGAACGGCGATTTTGAACACCTGACCATCACCAGTCAGATGAAAATTGCTGCCGGGGTGATCGAGGAGCTGGAGGGGGATATCACCCTGCTGGGTTCCAGTATGGGCGGTTACCTGGCGGCGCTCCTGGCCGAACAGATTCCACAGATCAAAAAACTGGTGTTGATCGCCCCGGCGTTTCATTTCCCGGCCCGCTATTCAGAAAACCTTCTTCCCGCCGAACTCCGGAAATGGCAGGAAACCGGATACCTGGAACTCTATCATTATGGCTACCGGGAGAAACGCCGCCTGCATTACGGCATTATTCCCGACGCCCTGGAATGGGAGAAAAAACCGATCAGCCGAAACATTCCCGCGCTGATTTTCCACGGGCTGCATGATGAATCCGCGCCCTATCAACTGAGCATCGATTATCTTAAACAAAACCGCCAGGCGGAACTGATGCTGATGAGCACCGATCACCAAATGCATGACAAAATGGAGCGGATGTGGCAGTACATGGAGTTGTTCCTGGAACTTTCGGCAAACAACCGGCCTTGAGAGGGGGAATCATTATCAGGTTTATGTCCAACTGTTTTTTTACTCCTGTTTCGACCCTGTTTATTCTTAGCGACACCGGGTGGGGCCGGGAAGACAAAGACCTGCACTCCCGGGGCCCCCTGCCGCAATTCCGGGAGATTGTCGGGATTGATAATTCTCACAGTTTCATCTGATAAATTGCGTATGTTCAAAACCATTATGATTTATTTGAACGCCGGTTTAGTTGGGCGGCTAAACTTCCGACTCCGGCTCAACTCGCAATAAGGAGTCTACCTTCAATGTCATATCGTACACTTATTTCCTGTTTTATATTACTGATCGGATCAGGCCTCTTGCTGGTGCTGAACAGTTGTTATTATCCGCCGGAAGAGAGCCGGGGCGAAGAGCGGGTCAAGCCGCCCGCCGCCCAGGATCGCTACAAGTACTGGGTGGACGCCGGTTGGGAAGAAATTCTCTCCAAGCGGAAACAGTTTAAAAAGCAGGGTTACCGGATGGTGGATATCGAGACCTATCCCTGGAAGGGGCGCATCCGCTATGCAGCCGTCTGGCGCCCGGGCAAGCAGGCCTCGCGGCTCTGGCTGGCGGAAAGCTGGGATGAGTTTAAGCTGAAGTGGGAGGTTTTTAAGCAAGAAAATTTCCGGCTGATCGATGTGGAAGTATTTGAGGACAACCGTCAGACCAAATACCTGGGATTATGGCGCGACGGCGGATTCCGCAGCCGCATGAAATCCAAAATGGATTGGGGAACCCTGATTGTGGTGCGCGACCGTTTTGCCGAAGAAGGGTTCCGGCTGGTGGATGTGGAACCGTATACCGCCGACAATCAAGTGCGCTATGCCGCGGTTTGGAAAGAAGCTACCGGGAAGCACCGCATCTGGAAAAGCGGCAGTTGGGAAGAGTTTTTGGCCAAGCGGGACATGTTCAGCCGGGAAGGCCTGCGCCTGATCGATCTGGAGATTTTCCAGGAAAACGGTGAAAAGCAGTACCTGGGTATCTGGCTGCCCGGCAAAGACGGGCATCGCTTGTGGGCCGAAACCGATTGGAAGGACTTCCGCCGCCGCAGCGACATGTTCGAGAAAGCCGGATTTACCTTGATCGACATCGAGATTGACACCTGGGGAGGCAGCAAACAATTCTCCGGCGTGTGGAGATTCGGCCCCAAAACCCCGGAACCTCCCCTGCCCCCTTCCGGCGACGATGTGCTGGAAGCGCCCTGAAAAATCAAAAATAGGGCAAAGGGAATATTCTTTGCAACAAAGCTGCACCCTCCTACGTGTAAACAAACTCCGTTCATCGCGAGCGGAGTTTCTCGTTTCTAGTATTTAATGACATTTGTTTTTGATGGTTAAGAATTTATTGATACTTTTCTGATAGACATCAAGTTCTCTGAGGAGGAAAGTATCATGAACAAGCGCTATATA
>JAJRYW010000081.1 GCA_024275555.1 Calditrichota bacterium
GTCCCCCCAGGATATTATTCATTGCCTCGATGGCAATTTCATCGGGATTGGCCTTGGGAGGGGCAATGTGCCCGCCCAGGATAAGCGACTGAAGGGAGCCGGGACGATCCATGATATACACTGCCGATTTTTCCTTTAAAGCCGCCTGCCCGATATTCTTGACCGGCGTCTCTCCCGGTTTCCACTTGCGGAACCGCTTTTCCAGCAGTTCCACCGCCTCGGCCAGGGTAATATCCCCCACAATCACCAGGGTAGCATTGTTGGGCTTAAACCAGGTCTGATGAAACTTCTTCAGGTCCCCGAGGCTGATTTTGCGCACCGACTCTTCCGTTCCCGATCCGGTCAGGGGATTGCCGTAGGCGTGGTCGCTGCCGTAAAGGAAGCGGGGCATCACCCGCAAAGCCATGGGTACCGGCGCGGCTTTTTCCTGCCGGATTTTAGCCAACTGCTGCTTTTGCAGCCGCTGAAATTCCTTCTCCGGGAAAGTCGGGTGCAGGATCACCTCGGTGTAAAGATCCAGGGCCGGGTTTATTTTATCTTTCAGTGTGGAGAGGTTTACAAAAGAAACATCCAGGTTGGAGCCGGTGCGGAGATTAGCTCCCAGCTGCGCCAGGGCTTCGCTCATCTCCAGCGCGGAATACTTTTTCGTGCCCTCATCAAGCATGCTCATGGCCAGGCTGGCAGTTCCGGCCAGGGCAAATTGATCTGCCGCATATCCGGCGTCCACCAGCAAGTTGAAGTTTACCAGGGGTACGCTGTGCCGTTCCGCCAGGGCAATTTTCAGCCCGTTGCTGAGCGTGGTGCGCTGGATTTCCGGAAACTTAATCTCCGGCGGCGGGCCTGCTTCGGGCAACTTGCCGGCAATGCGTTCCACGCCCTCGGCGGCCGCTTTATATTCCGGGAAAGGATGCACTTCCAGGGTATAAACACCCTCGGAAAGCCAGGTTTTCGCGGTTTGATGCACATCCGTCACACCGGCGGCGTTGATGTAGCCGTGGTAGGTCTTGTAGGCGTCGGGGGCGCCGCCGTAGGTCTGGCTCATGGCCAGGATATCGGATTTGCCGCCAAATCCGCCGATCCGCTCGATTCCGCGAATAAAAGCGGCCCGGTATTGCGTTTTTACCCGCCGGAGTTCTTTCCCGGTAGGGCCTTGCCGGAGAAACTTTTCCAGTTCTTCATTAATCGCGCGTTCAATCTCCGCCAGGTCTTTGCCGGGTTTGGCGGTTGCTTCAATCACAAACTGACTGGCAATTTCACGCGTATCCAAATAGACATTCACCTTTGAGGCGCTCTGGTCGTCATACATCAGCCGTTTGAACAGCCGGGAATTTTTGCCGCTGCCCAGGATATCCGCGGCCAGTTCCAGCCGGGCCAGTTCTTCACTTCCCCACTCGGGCACGTTCCAGACTTTGTAGATGCGGGCCGCCGGCGCCCGATCCTGAACCACCTGTCGCTGGGATTCGTTGCGTTTGGCTATCCAGCGGTCGTGACGCGCTGTCGGGGGGCCGGGAGGGATATCGCCAAAATACTGTTTCGCCTTCTCCAGGGCTGTTTCCGCATCGATGTCCCCGGCCAGAACCAGCACGGCGTTTGAGGGGCCATAGTAGGTTTTAAACCAGGTCTGCACATCTTCCAGGCTGGCGGCGTTCAGGTCGTCCATCGAACCAATAATCGTCCAGGAGTAGGGGTGCGCCTTTGGCCAGGTGCTGTGGGTCATCAGTTCGTAGGCAACCCCATAGGGCTGATTCTCATATTGCCGTTTCTCATTTTGCACTACGCCCCGCTGTTCGTCCAACTTTTCCTGGGTGATGGCTCCCAGCAAATGGCCCATCCGGTCCGATTCCATCCACAGGGCAATATCCAGGGCCGAGGTCGGTACGTTCTCAAAATAGTTGGTGCGGTCTTCGTTGGTGGTGCCATTCAGATCCGTTGCGCCAATTCGATCCATCACCTGGAAATAGTCGTCATCGTAGTGCTCGCTGCCGTTGAACATCAGGTGCTCAAAAAGATGGGCAAAGCCGCTCTTGCCCGGCTTCTCATTCTTAGACCCGACATGATACCAGATATTCACCGCCACAATGGGCGCCTTGTGATCTTCATGGACAATGACCGTCAGACCATTATCCAATACAAATTTTTGAGACGGAATATCAATTGCCTGCCCATCCGGTGCGGTTTGGGAGAATAGCGTTGCCGGAATCAGCATCGAAAAGATAAGCAACGAGGTGCACAACAAACGCATTTTCATAAAAGCCTCCTAAGGTTGGATAAATGCATTGAGAGCAACATGAAGGGTTAGCTGCCCGATCAATCAGGAGTTTCTACGCAGAAATATCTGTTGGGTTTGGAGTTTTGAAAAAAACAACGGCCTGCCCGGTGTAACAGATAAAACGCTTTCGCACACGATGCCGCAAAGGTCAGCGATTCACAAGGTAAATCGATAAATAATTGTCGATTTACCGCCCGAAGCGGCTAAGCGGGTTCGGTCCAAAAGGTGATCAGAATCTGGCAGTATTTGCCCGGTTCGAAGGACGGATCAGAAAAAGCCTGGTAGCGCTGCAGCAGTTTATCAACTTCGCTGCTGAAGGTGGGCGGCTCCAGGACATCCGTGGGAACCAGCATACTGATGCGGATCGCTTCTTCAAGACGGTTCAGGGTCACCTTGATTTGCTGATCGCTCAACTGCCGAAGAAAATTAAAACAGTAGTTGAGCACCCTGACCAGCGGTTTGGGATCGGTGATATCGATCTGACACCCCAGGTCCATGGCAAGGTCGACGTCGAGCTTCTTCTGGTCGACAATTAACATCAACAAGTTGCGTAAATCTAAGCTGGCCATAACATTCTCCTCGGAGCAAATATACGGAAAGACACTCTCCGAACCAAAACTTTCTGCAAAGATTCTAAGTACTTTTGCACACTTCGGTGCAAAAGTAAGCTGTCTTCGACAGAACAAATCGACAATCCCGGCCGGCCGGGAGTCGAATAAGACCCCGAAAGGGGTTATACGCTTTGGCGCACTCCCTTCCGGCCGGGGAGTCGTATTCTGCAAGGCAAATCGAGAGCATTTGAGTGGGCGGATCGATCCCGGCGCTTATCCGCGACAACCTCCTGAGACGGAATAGCGTTTGTCATCAAATTTACGATTTACGATTTACGATTTACGATTTACGATTTACGATTTACGATTTACGACGAAATTACATTAAAATCGTGATATATTTGTGAAAACTTCTCGGTATATTTTGTCGATTTAAATATGGGGACAGGCGCCAAAGAATCAATAGACCTTATTA
>JAJRYW010000082.1 GCA_024275555.1 Calditrichota bacterium
ACCTGGAAACCGCGGTCGATTTTCTAAAACGCGGCGCCTACGATTATCTCTCCAAACCCTTCATGCTCCCGGATTTGATCGACAAAGTGCATGAAGTGATCTCCAAATCGCGCAAAAAACGCATCGAGAAAAATATCCTCAACGACCTGAAGGAAATCCGCAGCCAGCGTTTTAAGAACCTGCGTATTTATGAGGATATTTTTGCCAGCAAACGCGACGGGCTGCTGATCCTGGACACCGAGGGGATCATCGAAAAAGTGAATCCCGGTTTTGAGGAGATGAGCGGCCTGAGGGAGTCGGAGTTGCGCGGCCGGCCTATCTCGTACCTGAACGGGCGGATTTTCCCGGATCTTTGTTTTGATGATATTCGCAAGATCACCTCGCAAACCGGGGAGTGGAAGAAGGAAGTGCGCGCCAACAAAGCCGGCGGCGAGCAGTGGATTGCCAATATCTCGCTCTTCCCGGTGTCGGATGAAAAGGGCGTTGTCTTTGCCTATTCGGCGATTATTAACGATGTGACCAGCCTGCGCAGTGTGGAAAAGGCCTATTTTGCCAGCCTGGAGAAGACCAACCTGGCCCAGGGGGCCATCATCTTTGGCCTGGCGCGCCTGGCGGAATACCGCGACCGGGCCACCGGCTACCACCTGGAGCGTATCCGCAGCTACTCCAAAAAACTGGCCGAGATGCTGCAACACGCCCCGGATTTCCGGGGTCGCATCGATGAAAAATTTCTTCACAATATTTATCGCACCGCTCCGCTGCACGATATCGGTAAAGTGGGCATCAGCGACAATATTTTGCTCAAAAAAGGCAAGTTGACGGTAGAAGAATTCGAGATCATGAAAACCCATACGCTGATCGGGTATCATACACTCAACTCGATTCGCAGGGAATACGGTGATATGGATTTCCTGAATATGGGCATCGAAATCGCTTACTGTCATCATGAACGATTTGACGGAAAAGGATATCCGCAGGGGTTAAAGGGTGCGGAAATCCCCCTCTCGGCCCAAATTGTGGCGGTTGCGGATGTCTACGACGCCCTGACCACCAAACGGGTTTATAAAGAAGCTTATTCGCATCAGAAAGCGCTGCAGATAATGAATGAGGAGCGGGGAGCTCATTTTGATCCCCGAATCTACGATGTCTTTTTGTCGATTTCTACAGATTTTGATCGGATCCGCCAAAACTTTGTCGAGCGGGATAAGGAAGAGACAGAAAACCACAATCCCCCTCTAAAAGCGGTGTAGCTGCATTACCGTCCTGCTATTTTTTTCCGTAACTGAGAGTACACCCCACCCAGGTTGCCGTGGGTCAGCAGCACTACCACGTCGTTCCCGCTGATTGACCCCTCCAGGGTGTTTTCCAAATCCTGGTAATCATCCAGCAGGTGTAAGACCGTTCCGGCGGCAGTCAGATCGGATTTTAACTGCGGCAGGGAGAGGCGCTGCTCTTCCGGCAGCCGTTCACTGCGGTAAATGGGCGTCAGGATTACCAGGTCCGCCAGGGATAAGGCTTCTGCCAATTCGGTTTGAAAAGTATTCCGAACCGTGGTGTTGGTGCGGGGCTCGAACACCGCGACCAGGCGGCGTTGCGGATGTTTCTGTTGCAGCGCTTTCAGGGTGGCTTTGATGGCGGTGGGGTGATGGGCAAAGTCGTCGTACAAATCGGCCCCGGCCAGTTTACCCCAGTACTGCAGGCGGCGGTCCACACCGGCAAAACCGGCTAACCCGGCCTCGATTTGCGGGTAGGAGAGGCCGATATCCCGGCAGACCGCAATCGCGCCGAGGGCGTTTTGCACCATATACTCGCCCGGGAAGGGAATGTGCAACTCCGCGGCGGCCGCCCCCTGCTCGTAAACCAGAAACCGGCTCCCCGAAGCATCCTGCACCAGGATTTCATATCCCCAGTCC
>JAJRYW010000083.1 GCA_024275555.1 Calditrichota bacterium
AGTTGAAAATGGTCGTATCAGCATAACCGCACTGACAGTTGACAACAAAGGAATTTCTTGTTTACATAGCAAAATCAACCTATAGAAAGTGCAGTAACAAAATAAGAAAATCTTCAAACAGTTACCTCCTCGCCATGCTGTTGCCGAATACCTTCCAGGACATCTTCCGGGGAAATGGGTAGGCGGGTAACGCGCACGCCCACGGCGTCATAAACGGCGTTGGCAATGGCCGGTACCACCGGGTGCAAAGCGCCCTCCCCGCATTCCTTGGCCCCGAACGGCCCTTCCGGATCGCAGGATTCAATGATGTTGGTGTACATCTCGGGAATATCCAGGGCGGTGGGGATTTTGTAGGCCAGCATATCCGGATTGACGATCACTCCCCGCCAGTAGCGCATCGCCTCGCTGAGCGCCTGGCCCATGCCCATGTGCCAGGAGCCTTCCAATTGCCCCTCCACGGCGAGGGGATTCAGGGCCCGGCCGCAGTCATGCGCGCCCCACAATTTTTCCACCCGCACCTGGCCGGTGTCGGGATTGACCGACACCTCGGTTGCCAGCGCGCCAAAACTGTAGGAGGGACTCAGCCCCGCTCCCGCGCCTTTGAATTTACCGCCCAGTTTGGGAGAAATATACCAGCCGCTGGTAGTCAACGCCCCGCGGTGGGCCGTGGCAATATCCACGGCTTCCAGCCAGGACAGATCGATCCGGCCATCCGCGCTGACAATGCGCTGATCTTTTACACTCAGGGTCTCCACCAGAACATCATGGCGGGCGGCTGCGCTCTCAAGAATTTCCCGTTTCATATTTTCGGCAGCCATCTTAGCTGCATTTCCGGCCATGAAGGTTACCCGGCTGGAGTAGCTGCCCAGGTCCACCGGGGTAAACAGGGTGTCGGCGGCATGGACGTAAATTTTGTTGATGTCCACCCCCAGCGCTTCGGCGACAATCACCGCCAGCATGGTGTCGCTGCCCTGGCCGATATCGCTGGCCCCGGAGTAGACCACCACCCGGCCGTCAAAATCCACTTTCAGATGCACCACCGACTGCGGGTATTCGTTCCAGATAATCGGCAGGGCGCTGCCGCTGATAAAAAATCCGCAGGCCACCCCCAGCCCCCGGCCAAAGGGCAGCTTGCCGTAGCGCTCATCCCAACCGGATTGCCGGCGCACCGTCTCCAGCGCTTCCCGCACCCCGTTGCTGGTAATCCGGAATTCCCCCACGGTGTGGGTGTTGGCGGGCAGGAAATTTTTCATACGCAAATCGCAGGGGTCAATTCCCATTTGCCGGGCCAGTTCATCGATGATCACCTCCACAGCAAAACGGGGATTAACCGCCCCATGCCCGCGCATGGCCCCGCTGGGCGGTTTGTTGGTGTAGACCCGGCAGGCGTCAAATCCGATATTATTGATTTTATACGGCGCTTGCAGCAGCACCCCGTTGTAGTAAGCGGTCACCACCCCAAAGCTGCCAACAGCGCCGCCGTCAATCTTGATATCGGCGTCGAGCACCCGGAACAGGCCGTTCTCATCCGCGCCCAGTTCCATATCCATCACGGTGGGATGGCGGCCGTGATTGGTTAAAAACACTTCTTCCCGGGAGAGGCGCACTTTTACCGGCTTGCCGGTTTTGCGGGCCAGGTGGGCGGCAATAATCTCATGGGAAAAGGGATCGCCTTTACCGCCGAAGCCGCCGCCCAGGTAAGGTTTGATCACCCGGATTTTATCCAGGGGCATCTTCAGCACTTTGGCCAGGGTGCGATGCACATAGTGGGGCACCTGGGTGGAAGAGACCAGGGTCAGGTTCCCCTCCGGATCGGTGTAGGCGGTACAGGCATGGGGTTCGGTAAAGGCGTGGTTGAGCCCTTCAAACTCAAAATGCATCCGGCAGCGCTGCGGAGATTCCTGCAGGGCCTGCTGCTGGTCGCCGAAACGCAGCGAGGCGCGCTTATGGATATTTTTTCCTTCCCGGCAATGGGGATGGATCGGCTCTTCGTCATCCCCCAGCGGTTGCAGCGCTTCCTCGATGGTCAGGTAAGGCTTGAGCGGCCGGTAGTCCACCCGGATGTATTTCAGCGCTTCTTCGGCGATCTCCTCGCTATCGGCGGCCACGGCCGCAACAATCTCCCCGACAAAGATCACCTTGTCGATGGCCAGGGCGGTCTGATCCTGGGAAATCGGCAGCACCCCGAATTTTTCCGGGAGCTCTTTCCCGGTGAGCACATAACGCACCCCGGCAAGCTTTTCTGCCTTGCTTGTATCAATTGATTTGATTTGAGCATGGGG